>JBAVCR010000297.1:0-5028 GCA_049586815.1 Anaeromyxobacteraceae bacterium | reverse complement strand
ACACCGCCCTTCCCGCCCTCCTGGCGGCTACCCTCCTCCTGTCCGCGTCGTCGACGCGCGGCGCCGATCCGGCGCAGGGTGCCGTCGCGCCGCTCCTCCCGCGCTCCTCGGTCGCCGCGGTGCTCGCCCAGCGCGGAAAGCTGGGCCTCACGGACGAGCAGGTGAAGCAGCTCGAGCAGGTCGACGCCAGGCTCGCCCGGGAACAGGAGACGGCGCGGCACACCGCCGCCCAGGCCGAGGAGCCGAAGCAGGCGGCTCCCCAGCGGCCGGCGCAGGGCGCGCCGTCGCCCGGACCCGGTGGGCCGGGAGGCATGTCCGGCGGGAAGTCGCGCCCCCCGCCGCAGATCCGGCTCAACTCCGGCCCCAGTGCGGCCGAGATCCTCGAGCGCCAGCTCGACGACCTCGACACCCAGGCCCTGCTGAAGGCCGTGGAGTCGATGCCGGAGGCCCAGCGCGAGAAGGCGGTGGACGTCGCATCACGCTACCGCGAGCAGCTCTTCGAGCAGCGCGAGCGGGACAAGAGCCGGTAGGCCCGGCGAAGGAGCCACATGGCCCGGAAGCCGAGAAGGCTCCCCCTGGAGCGCCGCATCCTGAACGTCTTCCCGTCCCGCGGGACGGAGGGGGACTGGGGGATCGACGTCGCGGTGGCCTCGGGCGCCATCCGCAAGGTCGCCCGGCTGCCGCGCGAGGTCGACCTTCGCGAGGCGTGGTGGGGGGTGGGCGACCAGGGCGCCACCGGGGCCTGCGTCGGGTGGGCCGCCACCGATGGCGTCCTGCGCTACCACCTCGTGAAGGCGCGCAGGCTCCGCAAGGACCAGCGCCTCTCGCCGCGCTTCACCTGGATGGCCTCCAAGGAGACGGACGGCAACACGCAGCGGCCCGAGACCTTCATCGAGAAGGCGGGCACGTCGCTCAAGGCGGCCCTCGACGTCGGACGGCGCTACGGCTCGGTGCTCGACTCGCTCCTCCCCTTCGACGTCGACCACCTGATGTTCACGGGCGACGTGGACCACTTCTACGCGGCCGCCTCGCAGCGCAAGGTGGCGGGCTACTACAACCTGGGACGGAGCCTCCGCGCGTGGCGCACCTGGCTCGCCTCCCACGGGCCCGTCGTCGGCGCCATCGGGGTCGACGACAGCTGGCACCGGGCCGGGCGGTCGAAGGGCCGGCTCGATCGCTTCCGCCCCTCCTCGATCGAGGGCGGGCACGCGGTCTGCGTGGTGGGCTACCGGGCGGACGGCCGGTTCATCGTCCGGAACAGCTGGGGGCGCGGCTGGGGCGACGGTGGCTTCGCCTACGCCACCGACGCGTGGGTGCGGGCGGCGTTCCTGGCGGAGAGCTACGGCATCACGGTGTAGGGCCCCGCGGGGCGGAGGAGGACCGATGAAGGCGAAGGCCGGCCCGGCATTGCGCGCGGCGCGCACGCTCTGCATCGACATCGGCGGCACCGGGCTCAAGACCATGGTGGTCTCGGCGCGGGGGAAGCCCCTTTCCGAGCGACAGCGCATCGAGACGCCGCGGCCCGCGACGCCCCGGGCCGTGCTGGCGGCCCTCGCGCGCATCGTGCCGGACCGCGCCGCCTTCGACCGGGTCTCGGTGGGCTTCCCGGGCGTGGTGGTGGACGGGGTGGTCCGGACCGCCGTGAACCTCCACCCGGCCTGGGAAGGCTTCGACCTCGCCACCGCCGTGCTCCGGTCGACGGGGCGCCCGACGCGCGTCCTGAACGACGCCGGGGTGCAGGGGTACGGCGTGGTGGCCGGGCGGGGCGTGGAGATCTGCGTGACGCTCGGGACCGGGTTCGGCTTCTCGCTCTTCTTCGACGGCCAATACGTGCCGAACGTGGAGTTCGGCCACCACCCGTTCCGCAAGGGCAAGAGCTACGAGGACCTGCTCGGCGACGCGGCGCTCGGGCGCGCCGGGAAGAAGAAGTGGAACCGGGTGCTCGCCCGAGCGATCGAGCAGCTCCGCCACACCTTCAACTTCCGGGTGCTCTACCTGGGCGGCGGCAACGCGCGACACGTGACGCTTCCCGTGCCGCGCGACGTGCGGGTCGTGGACAACGTGGCTGGCCTCATCGGCGGCGTCCGCCTGTGGGAGCGCGGGTAGAGGGTGAGCGCGGGAACGGCGGCGTTCCCGGCCGACGGCCGGCGCCGCCCGGGCTGACCTCGTCGCTGGCCGCGCAGGTCCTCGGCGGATGGGCACGCTCGGATGGAGGAGAGCCGCCTGCGGAAGCGCGGCGCGGCGAGGTCACCTGCGGCGCCTGGCGGGGCGCCGGGAACCGGCTTCACGCGGGTACGCGGTTCCCCGGCGCTGCGCGGCCGAGATCCCCCCTCGCCCGAGGACCAGGGCCGAGGAGAAAGGTCGCCGGGCCGCCGGCGGCATCCGCCGGGGCCTCGAAGGCGTCTACGGCGCCAGGGCGCGGGACACGATCGCCTTCGCCTCCTCGACGATCGCCTGGAGGTGTCGCTCGTCCCGGAAGCTCTCCGCGTAGATCTTGTAGATGTTCTCCGTCCCCGACGGCCGTGCCGCGAACCAGCCGCTCGCCGCCACCACCTTGAGCCCGCCGATGGAGGCGCCGTTGCCCGGGGCCCGGGTGAGCTTCGCCGTGATGGGCTCGCCGGCCAGGTCGGCGTCCTTCACCGACTCGGGCGAGAGCTTCGAGAGCCGGGCCTTCTCGGCGGGCGTGGCCGGCGCGTCGATGCGCGTGTATTCCGGCGCGCCGAAGGCGGCGGTGAGCTCCCGGTAGTGCTCGCCCGGCTCCTTGCCGGTCGTGGCGGCGATCTCGGCCGCGAGCAGGTCGAGCAGGATGCCGTCCTTGTCGGTGGTCCAGACCGTCCCGTCCCTGCGGAGGAAGCTCGCCCCCGCGCTCTCCTCGCCGCCGAAGCACGTGCTCCCGTCGAAGAGCCCGGAGACGAACCACTTGAAGCCCACCGGGACCTCGCAGAGCTTCCGCCCGAGCGACGCCACCACCCGGTCGATCATCCCGGAGGAGACGAGCGTCTTCCCCACCATCGCGTCCTTCCGCCAGGCGGGGCGGTGCCCGAGCAGGTAGCGGATGGCGACGGCCAGGTAGTGGTTCGGGTTCATGAGCCCGCCCGACGGCGTGACGATGCCGTGCCGGTCGCTGTCGGGATCGTTCGCGAAGGCCACCCGGAAGCGGTCCTTCAGCCCGACCAGGCCGGCCATGGCCCATGGGCTCGAGCAGTCCATGCGGATCTTCCCGTCGTGGTCCACCGACATGAACCCGAAGCGCGGGTCGACCGACGGGTTCACCACCCGGATGTCGAGGCCGTGCACGGCGTTCACGTGCTGCCAGTAGTGCCAGGCCGCCCCTCCCAGCGGGTCGACGCCGAGCGGGATCCCGGAGGCGCGGATGGCGTCCACGTCGACCACGGCGGGAAGGTCCCGCACGTAGGGGAGGACGAGGTCCTCCTCGCGGGAGGTGGGGGCCCGGAGCGCGCGCTCGAAGGGGATGCGCGAGACGCCGGCGTTCCCTCCCCGCAGGAGCTCGTTCGCGCGGTCCTGGATCCAGCCGGTCACGTCGGTGTCGGCGGGGCCGCCGTTCTCCGGGTTGTACTTGAAGCCCCCGTCCTCGGGCGGGTTGTGCGACGGCGTGACGACGATGCCGTCGGCGCGCCGCTCCCGGCGCCCGCGGTTGTGCGCCAGGATGGCGTGGGAGACGACCGGCGTGGGCGTGGGAAGGTCGCCCGCCTGGATGACCGTCTCGACCCCGTTCGCGGCCAGCACCTCGAGCGCGGTGCGCTGCGCCGGGGCCGAGAGGGCGTGGGTGTCCTTGCCCATGTAGAGCGGGCCGTCGGTCCCCGCCTGGCGCCTCCACTCGCAGATGGCCTGGGTCATGGCCAGGATGTGGGCCTCGTTGAACGAGCCGCGGAGCGACGAGCCCCGGTGGCCGCTCGTGCCGAAGGCCACTAGCTGCGTGGGGTCGGCGAGGTCGGGCGAGCGCCCGTGGTAGTCGCGGTCGAGGCGGTCGAGGTCGACGAGCAGCTCCGGGGGAGCGGCCTTTCCGGCCAGCGGGGAGAGGGCCACTACGTCCTCCTCATGGTGCGGTAGCGCCGCAGGAGCGCGTTCGTGGATGCGTCGTGACGGAGGTCGGGCTCCTCCGGGCTCTCGATCTCGGCGAGGATGCGCTGCGCCAGCACCTTGCCCAGCTCCACGCCCCACTGGTCGAAGCAGTCGATGCCCCAGATGGCGCCCTGGGTGAAGACGTCGTGCTCGTAGAGGGCCACGAGCCGTCCCAGCGTCGCCGGGGTGAGCCGGTCGAGCAGGAGCACGCTGGAGGGGCGGTTGCCGTCGAAGACGCGGTGCGGGACGAGCGCCTCCGGCGTCCCATCGGCCCGCACCTCCGCGGCGGTCTTCCCGAAGGCGAGCGCCTCGGCCTGGGCGAGCACGTTGGCGACGAGCATGTCGTGGTGGCGCCCCATCGGGTTCAGGGAGCGGGCGAAGGCGATGAAGTCCACCGGCACGAGGCGGGTGCCCTGGTGGAGCAGCTGGTAGAACGAATGCTGCCCGTTCGTCCCCGGCTCGCCCCAGTAGATGGGTCCGGTGTCGACCTCGACGCGGCGGCCGTCCAGCCCGACCTGCTTGCCGTTCGACTCCATGGCGAGCTGCTGCAGGTAGGCGGGGAAGCGCTTCAGGTACTGGTCGTAGGGCAGGACGGCGGTGGACTGCGCCCCGAAGAAGTCGTTGTACCAGAGGGAGAGGAGCGCCTTCAGGACCGGCAGGTTCCGCTCGAACGGCGCGGTGCGGAAGTGCTCGTCCATCTCGTGGAAGCCGGCCAGCATCGCGCGGAAGTCCTCCGCCCCGATGGCCAGCATCGTCGACAGCCCGATCGCCGAATCCATCGAATACCGCCCGCCGACCCAGTCCCAGAAGCCGAACATGTTGGCCGTGTCGATGCCGAACTCGGCCACCTTGGCCGCGTTGGTCGAAACGGCCACAAAATGCTTGGCGACGGCTTCCGGCCCGGCATTCAGCCCCCGCAGCAGCCAATCGCGGGCGCTCTGGGCG
>JBAVCR010000296.1:0-5259 GCA_049586815.1 Anaeromyxobacteraceae bacterium | reverse complement strand
CCGCCGCGACGAGCACGAGCGCGAGACAGGCCAGCGCGGTCGCCAGGCGGAGCAGGTGCACCGTGAACCCCTATCCCTTCCGCGGCGCCCGCAGCACCGGCCCGTGGGCCGCCTCGTGGGCGAGCAGCCAGCGCTTCTTGTCGATCCCGCCGGCGTACCCGGTCAGCTGGCCGCCCGCGCCCACCACGCGGTGGCAGGGAACGAGGATGGCCACGGGGTTCTGCCCGTTGGCGGCGCCGACCGCGCGCGCCCCCCGGGACCCGAGCCGCTCCGCCAGCTCGCCATAGGTCATCGTCTCGCCCCAGGGGATCTCGAGGAGCGCCTTCCAGACGATGAGCTGGTGCTCGGTGCCGTGCAGGTCGAGTGGCGGCAGGAGCGGCGGGTGGCCGGAGAAGTAATCGGCGAGCGCCTGCAGTCCGGCCTCGACGTTGTGGCGGGTCTTCAAGCTGATGGGCGGGCGCACGCCGTGCCGCCCCCCGAACCGGACGCTGCAGACCCCCTCGTCGGTGGCCTCGACGGAGAGCGTCCCGATGGGCGACCGGAATCGCGCGACGGCGGTCATGGCGGAGGAGTGTAGCGCAGGAGGAAGGACGTGACGTCCCTCCAGAGGGGATCTTCGGGGCGGTACCGGAGGGTGTTGTGCGTCGCCTCGGGCTCCTCCCGGAGCTCCTTCGGTCCGGTGCGCGCGGCGAAGAGGTCGCGGGCCAGGTCCGGGGGCGCCACCTCGTCGCGGCCGGCGACGAGGAAGGCCACCGGTCCGGGGTAGCGCGGCAGCGCGCGGTCGGCCCGGAATGGGTCCCGGACGAGGAAGGACGGGGCGAACGGGTAGTGACGGCGGGCGAGGGAGGTGATGCTCGCCACCGGGGTGAGGAGGAGCACGCCGGTCACGGCTGGCCGCTCCGCCGCGGCGAGGGCGGCGGCGGCGCTGCCGAGGGACTCGCCGACGAGGAGCACGGGAAGGCCGGGGCCGAGCAGGTCGATGGCCTCCACCGCCGCGGCGACGATCGACTGCTCGGTGGGGGCTCCGTCGCGCGCCCCGTAGCCGGGGTACTCGAGGAGGTAGACCTCGATGGGCGGGAGCCCCGGAGCCTGGAGGACGTCGCGCAGGTAGGTGCGGTCGATGGCCGATCCGGCGTTTCCGTGGAGGACGACGGCGCGGGCCACCGGCGCGCCTCCGGGGTGAGGCGCGCGCCAGCCGGCGAAGGCGCCCCTGCGGTCGTTCCACGGCTCGAGGCCGAGCCGCCTCGCCGGCCCGTCGGCGGCGGCGAGGTCGTACCGGGTCGGAAAGTAGAGCAGACGGCGCTGCGCCAGCCACGCGAGCGCGAGGAGCGCACCGAGCACGAGGACCGCGGCGAGGGCGATGCGGGCGAGGGGAGGCACGGGGGCATCGTAACGGAAGGTGAAGAGGGCCGACGGGGTGGTGTCGGAGCCGGATGCGAGACTGCGCGCCTGTCCAGTCCTCGCGCCCTGGCGGACCGTCTTGCGTCACTCCTCGCCGTCGAGCACCACGCCGCGGCCGACTTCCTGGTCGCGCTCGCCGAGTTCGACCGGCAGCGGGTCTGGGCCGCGCTCGGTCACACCAGCCTGTTCTGGTTCCTCCACCGGGACCTCAAGCTGTCCAGGGGTGCGGCACACCTCCGCAAGGTCGCGGCCGAACTCCTCCAGGAATACCCTTCACTCGTCGAGCCCATCGCCGACGGGCGGCTCTGCCTGTCGACGGTCGGTGAGCTTGCGCGGGTGATCACGCCGGAGAACGCGAGCGTGGTCGTGTCACGGTTCTTCCACCTTTCACGCCGGGAGGCGGCCCAGGTTGCGGCGGCGCTCCGGCCGGTGGAGGTCCCACCGATGCTCGAGCTCGTCACGGTCGTACCCGGCCATGCTTCGACCGAGGCGCAGTCGCGGAGCGATCGCGACATCTGTGTCGCGGTTCATCCGGATGAACGCAATGCAAGAGATGAAAGCCCTCCGCGGCCTTCCCCCTCACCGCCGCCCCATCGAGTAGTCCCCCTCTCCGAGGATCTCCGCCGCCTCCACTTCACGGTCTCACGCCACTTCCTCGATCTGCTCGAGATCGCGCGTGACGCGCTCTCCCATTCGCATCCGGGCGCGAGCACGGAGGCGGTCCTGCTGGCCGGCCTCGAGTTGCTCATCGACCGGCATCGCAAGCGGCGCGGCGTCGGGGCCGCGGCGTCGGCGAATCCGCGGGGCGCGGCGAAGGATCGCATCACGTCCGGGGTGAAGCGTCAGGTCTGGGAGCGCGACGCGGGGCAATGCCAGTGGCCGATCGACGGCGGCGGCATCTGCGGCTCGACTGTCCGGCTGGATTTCGACCACGTCGTTCCGCGTGGACTCGGCGGCGCTTCCGACGCGTCGAACCTCCGCCTGCTCTGCCGCTTCCACAACCAGAGGGCGGCCCGGCCCGTCTATGGCGGCGAGCACATGGCCAACTTTGCCCGCGGCTCGCCGACGGCACGCGAGCCCCGCGCGACCTACGGTTGCGGTCTCCTCACCGCCGCCGGAGGAACTTCGCGATCACCCGCTTCTCGCCGACGCCGGGGAAGACCACCGTCACCTTGGCGTCCGGGCCGACCCCGTCGCAGGAGCGAACCAGCCCCTCGCCCAGGCTGGGGTGCGCGACCACGTCACCCGGGGTGAATGGCGGCCGGGCGGCCTCCGGTCGCTGGTCGAAGGCATAGTCGACGGTCGGGTCGGGGGTGCGCCTTCTTGCCGTCGCCGGAGGCGCCGGCTGCTGGTCGTACTCGATGACCGGCTCGCCGGGGAGCGCCCCGGGGTGGCGGCGGATCACCGGCCCGGTGGGCGCGGGGCGGGCGGGACGCGAGGGGAGGCCGAAGAGCTCGGGCGGCAGGTCGCCGAGGAAGCGGGAGGGCTCCCGCTCGCGCCAGGTGGGCCCGGCGTCGCCGTAGGCCATGCGGCGGCGCGCCAGCGAGAGGGTGAGCCGGCTCTTCGCGCGGGTCATGCCCACGTAGCAGAGGCGTCGTTCCTCGTCGAGCTCGGCCGAGCGCTCGCCGCCCTCCGTGTCGCGCCGCCACGGGCGCTCGTAGGGGAGCATCCCCTCCTCCATGCCGCAGAGGAAGACGGCGTCGAACTCGAGCCCCTTCGCGGCGTGGAGGGTCATGAGCGCCACCCTCCCCTCCGGCGTGGGGGCGTCGGCCTCCCCGAGGAGCGCGATCTGCTCGAGGAAGCGGGCGAGCGGCGGGGGCGGCACCTCGTCCGGATCGCGGGGCGGGCGCTCGCCGGCGCGGGCCTCGTCGAACTCGCGCGCCGCGGCCACGAGCTCGAGCAGGTTCTCCGCCTTGTCGGCCGCCTCGTCGGTGCCCTCGGCGCGAAGCCGCTCGAGGAGGCCGCTGCGGGTGATGGCCTCCTGCACCGCCACGCCGGCGTCGAGCCCAGTCACGTCGCGGGCGAGCCCCTCCACCACCTCGTGGAACTCCCCCAGGTTGCGGCGCGCCGCGGTCTTGAGATCGTCGATCTCGTCGCGGCGGCCGGTGGCCTCGAAGAGGGTGAGCCCGTTCGCCGCTGCGAAGGCTTGCAGCCACTCCAGCGTCTTCTCGCCGATGCCGCGGGCCGGCCGGTTCACCACCCGGAGCAGGTCGAGGTCGGAGGACGGGTTGAGCGCGAGACGCAGCCAGGCCGCCGCGTCGCGCACCTCGGCCCGCTCGTAGAAGCTCGTGCCGCGCACGATGACGTAGGGAACCCGGGCCGCCCGCAGCGCGGCCTCCACCGGACGGGACTGCGCGTTGACGCGGTAGAGGACGGCGATCTCGTCGCCGCGCGTCCCGCGGTGGCGCTCCGCCTCGACCGCGGCGGCGATGCGCTCCGCCTCCTCGTGCTCGTCCTGGGCCACGAGGAGCACGAGCGGCGCGCCCGCCTCGCGCGTGGTCCAGAGCTTCTTCTCGCGCCGGCGGCTGGCCCGGGAGATGACCGCGTGGGCGGCCTCGAGGACGTGGCCGGTGGAGCGGTAGTTCTGCTCCAGCTTCACCACCCGCGTCCCCGGGAAGTCCTTGTCGAAATCGAGGATGTTGCCCACGTCGGCGCCGCGCCACCGGTAGATGGCCTGGTCGTCGTCGCCGACCACGCAGACGTTCCGGCGCTCGCCGCAGAGGAGGCGGAGAAGGCGGTACTGGGCCGGGTTCGTGTCCTGGAACTCGTCCACGAGCACGTGGCGGAACCGGGTCGACCAGCGGGCCCGGAGCTCGGCGTCGGCCTCGAGGAGCTGGGCCGGGCGGAGCAGGAGGTCGCCGAAGTCGACCGCCCCGGCGCGGGCGAGCGCCTTCTCGTAGCGGCGCCAGATCTCGACGCTCCGCTCCGTCTCCACGTCGTGCTCCTCGAAGCGCACCGAGGAGGGCGAATGGCCCAGGTTCTTCCAGCGATCGATCCGCCCGAGGACGTCGCGGGGCCCGAAGCGGCCGTCGTCGACGATGCCCATGGTCGAGAGGATCCGCTTCACGAGCGCCTTCTGGTCGTCGTCGTCGTAGATGGCGAAGGCCGGGGGGAGGCCGGCCCGGGCCGCCTCGCGCCGCAGGAAGCGCGCCCCGAAGGCGTGGAAGGTCTGCACCCAGGCGTCGTTCGCCTCGAGGCCGAGGAGGTCCTGGAGACGCTCCCGCATCTCCCCGGCCGCCTTGTTGGTGAAGGTCACCGCGAGCACGTGCCAGGGCGCGATCCCCCGCTCCCGGATCAGGTGGGCGATGCGGTGCACGATGACGCGCGTCTTCCCGGAACCGGCCCCGGCGAGGACGAGGAGCGGCCCGTCCCCGTGGAGGACGGCCTCGCGCTGGGCCTCGTTCAGGGGGTCGAGGATGGGGTCCGGTGGGCTCACGGCGGCCGCACCATACCTCAGGGCACCGACCGGGGGGTCGCGCCGGGGCGCGGGGCGGGTAGATTGCCGGGATGGCTCCGGTGGTCCGCATCTCCGCGCTGGGCGGCCTCGGCGAGATCGGCATGAACTGCCTCTCGATCGAGTGCGAGGACCGCATCGCGGTGGTCGACTGCGGGCTCCTCTTCCCGGCAGAGCCCTACGGCGTGGAGGCCATCTCGCCCGACCTGGGCTGGCTGCGGGAGCGGCGCGAGCGGGTCGGCGCGGTGCTCCTCACCCACGGCCACGAGGACCACCTGGGCGCGCTGCCGCTGCTGCTCCGCGACGTGCCGGTGCCGGTCTACGGCCCCCGCTTCGCGCTGGCGCTCCTGCGGCCGCGCCTCGAGGAGGCCGGGGTCCGGGCCGACCTGCGCGAGGTCCGGGAC
>JBAVCR010000295.1:0-8109 GCA_049586815.1 Anaeromyxobacteraceae bacterium | reverse complement strand
GCCTGCATCTGCGGCGACATCGTGGACGAGCTTCCGCTCGCCCAGTCGACCGTCTCGCAGCACCTCAAGGTGCTGAAGGAGGCGGGTCTCATCCGGGGCGACATCGACGGCCCCCGGGTCTGCTACTGCGTCGAGCCTCGCGCCATGCGCCGCCTCAAGGCCCTCGTGGGGAGCCTCTAGCCATGGCCGCCTCCGTCGCCCGCCGCCTCTCCTTCCTCGATCGCTACCTGACGCTCTGGATCTTCCTCGCCATGGGCGCGGGCGTGGCGCTCGGCTGGCTCGTCCCCGGCGTCGTGCCGGCGCTCGAGCGCATGAGCGTGGGGACGACGTCCATCCCCATCGCCGTGGGCCTCGTCCTCATGATGTACCCGCCGCTCGCCAAGGTCCGCTACGACGAGCTGCCGCTCGTCTTCCAGGACGGCAAGGTGCTCGCGCTCTCGCTCGTGCAGAACTGGATCGTGGGGCCGGTCCTCATGTTCGCGCTCGCCGTGATCTTCCTGCGGGACCGGCCCGAGTACATGGTGGGGCTCATCCTCATCGGGCTGGCCCGCTGCATCGCCATGGTCATCGTCTGGAACGACCTCGCCGACGGCGACCGGCAGTACGCGGCCGGGCTCGTGGCGTTCAACTCGATCTTCCAGGTGCTGTTCTTCTCGGTCTACGCCTGGGTCTTCATCACGGTGGTGCCCCGCTGGCTCGGCCTCTCCGGAGCCGAGGTGAACATCACCATCGGGGAGATCGCGACCTCCGTCTTCATCTACCTGGGCATCCCGTTCCTGGCGGGGTTCGCGAGCTGGGTCCTGCTGCGCCGCTGGAAGGGCGAGGAGTGGTACCGGCGCGAGTTCATCCCGCGCATCTCGCCCATCACGCTCGTGGCGCTGCTCTTCACCATCGTCCTCATGTTCTCGCTGAAGGGCGAGACCATCGTGCAGGTGCCGTTCGACGTGGTGCGCATCGCCGTCCCGCTGCTCGCCTACTTCCTGCTCATGTTCTTCGCGTCCTTCTTCATGAGCCGGAAGGTCGGGGCGAGCTACGGCCAGACCGCAACCCTCTCCTTCACGGCCGCGTCGAACAATTTCGAGCTCGCCATCGCGGTGGCGGTCGCCACCTTCGGCATGTCGAGCGGAGCCGCCTTCGCCGCGGTCATCGGGCCGCTCGTCGAGGTGCCGGTGCTCATCGGCCTCGTCAACGTCTCCCTGTGGCTGCGGAGGAGGTACTTCCCGCTCGAGCAGGCCCGCATCGACGGGGTGAAGAACTGCGTCGGCGACTTCCCCGCCCCGCCGTCCGACCGGAGGCCCGCGTGAGCGACCGCACCTACAACGTCCTCTTCCTCTGCACCGGCAACACGGCCCGGAGCGTGCTCGCCGAGGGCATCCTCGCCCATCTCGGCAAGGGGCGCTTCCGGGCCTTCTCGGCGGGGAGCCAGCCGAAGGGCGTGGTGAACCCCCTCGCCCTGGAGGAGCTGCGCCGGGCCGGGCTGCCGACCGGGGGCTTCCGGAGCAAGAGCTGGGACGAGTTCGCGGCGCCCGGCGCACCCGCCATGGATTTCGTCTTCACCGTCTGCGACAACGCCGCGAACGAGGCCTGCCCGGTGTGGATCGGTCATCCCATGACCGCGCACTGGGGCGTGCCGGATCCGGCCGCGGTCGAGGGACCGGACGACGACAGGCGGCGCGCCTTCCGCGAGGCCGCCACCGCCCTCCGCCGGCGCATCGAGCTCTTCGTCGCCCTGCCCCTGGAGAAGCTCGACCGCATGGCGATCCAGAGGGAGCTCGCCGATATCGGGGGACGGTGAGCGAGCGCCGGGCCTCGAAACCTGCTATGTAGCCCGGGCCGCCCCCACTCGGGAGCGCAGTTGACGGCATTTCTGCCGTTCACGCACTGAGAAGAAAAGAGCAAGAAACACAATGGCAACCGGTACCGTGAAGTGGTTCAACGACGCGAAGGGCTTCGGCTTCATCACGCAGGATGGCGGGGGCGAGGACGTGTTCTGCCACCACACTGCGATCGCCGCGGAGGGGTTCCGCACCCTGTCCGAGGGTCAGAAGGTCGAGTTCGACGTGACCAAGGGCCCGAAGGGCCTGCAGGCTGCGAACGTCCGCGGCGTCTGATCGCGAGTTGAAGTGACCGAAGCCCGGCTCCCCTCGGGGGGCCGGGCTTTGTCGTTCCCGGACTCCCCCTCCGCAGGCCGGAAAGCCACGCCAAACGGGGGGCTGCTGGCTTTATCGACCGTGGAGGCCTACGGTGCCGCCCTTGCGCGTTTTCCTGGTGTACGTGAGGGACGAGGCGTATTTCCACCTCCTCCCCTCGGCGGCCGGTGACGCGGGCTCCGATCCACGCATCCAGGTGATGGCCTTCCCCCCGCTGGGGATCCAGACGCTCGCACCGGTGCTGCGCCGGGCCGGTCACGACGTGCGCATGTTCGACACCTGCCACCCGGCCATGCGTGCGACCGGCGTCGCGCGCGCGGCGCGGGAGGACCGACCCGACGTCATCGCCCTCTCCTTCCTCTCGGTGACCGCCTACCCGGCGCTGAAGAGGCTCGCCGCCGAGGTGAAGCGGGAGAATCCCGGGATCCCCATCATCGTGGGCGGCGCCTTCGCCTCCATCAACGGGCGCGAGATCCTGGTCGACTGTCCCTTCATCGACCACGTCGGCATGGGCGAGGGCGAGGAGCTGCTCGTCGATTACCTCGACAACCTGGCCACGCCCGGGGCGGTGGCGGGCCTGGTCTGGCGCGACGGCGACCAGGTGGTGCGCAACGTCCCGCGGCCGCTCATCCGGGATCTGGACGCCTTCCCCTACCCGGACCGGACCTCGCTGCCCATCGACTACGTCGAGTCGCTGCCGCTCGACGTCCCGGCCGTGCTCTCCCTCGACAAGTTCTGCACCATGCAGACCTCGCGCGGCTGCCCGTACACCTGCATCTACTGCGACATCCCGTCGCTCGGCGAGGGCAAGTGGCGGAGCCGCTCGGCCGAGCACGTGCTGGGAGAGATGCAGCAGCTCTCCGACCAGGGTTACCGCTCCATCTACCTCACCGACGACCACTTCCTCCTGAAGAGGAAGCGCATCGCCGACATCTGCAACGGCATCATCGACCGCAAGCTCCAGTTCCACTGGGGGTGCGAGGGGCGGGTCGACTCGATGGGCATCGAGGCGCTCCCGCTCATGGGGCGCGCGAACTGCGACATGCTCGCCTACGGCGTGGAGTCGGGCACGCAGAAGATGCTCGACCGGCTGGGCAAGCGGCAGAAGATCGAGCAGATCGAGCTCGCCGTGGGGGAGGCCAAGCGGAACGGCATCGCCCGCGTGCACGGCTTCTTCGTGATCGGCTGCCCGGGCGAGACCTCCGAGGACATCCGCGAGACCTTCCGCTTCGCCGCGCGCCTGCCGCTCGACACCTTCGGGTTCAACCGGCTCGCCGTCTACCGGGGCACGCCGCTCTGGAACGACTACGCGCGGCGCGGGCTCGTCGACGACGTCCGGGACTGGGACAAGACCTTCAAGTGTTGCGACATCGACCCGGACACCGTTCCCAACGACGAGGTGAACGCGATGCGCATGAAGGGGTACGCATCGCTGCTCCTGCACCGGATCGTGCGCCGCCCGGTCGCGACGTGGGGACTCCTCCGCACCTTCGCGCGCCACATGCCCGCGGTCGACCTGTTCCGGCTCATCAGCGGCCCCTTCCGCAAGAAGATCGCGCCCCTGCCCGATCTGCCGGCCCCGATGGTGGACGCGGGGATCACCGTCCCGGTGCGCGCTCCCTGCGCCCGGGCGTGAATCGCCCCTCCCCTGCAACGGGGGGGTCCTATCCGACGGGGCGCTTCCGCGGTACAACGAGCAATACTTCGCGACGACCTCCGTTCCCTTCGAACGGTCGCCCAACGATGAGGAGGCGGCCGTGAGACAGATCGCAGCGGGATCGCTGGTGAAGCACCGCAAGCTCGGCACCGGCAAGGTGGTGGCCGTCGAGCCCCTCGCCCTGCACGTCTTCTTCCCGGGCAGCGACACCCGCTACGCGGCCAAGCTGCGCTGGCCGGACGCGGGGAACTTCCTCTCGCTGGAGGAGCTCGCGCCCGACCCGTGGCTGGAGGGGCTCACCTCCTTCGCCCTCGACGCCGTCTCGGGCCGCTACGCCCTCGCGGCCAACTTCCTCTCCCAGGACGAGGCCGTGGAGGCCTTCCTGGCCGAGAACGGCGACGCCTTCCAGGACGCCCCGGAGAAGAAGGGCGCCTCGCGCGTCGACCGGAGCGCGCGCTGGCGCGCGGCCGGCGCGGAGTGGGGCTCCCTGCTCGGTGACGGCAAGGCGGCGAAGCTCCTCGAGGACGGGGAGTACGGCGACCTGGCGAAGCGGCTGCGGAAGGTGGCCGCCCTCGCCGCGGCGGTCCCCGGGATGCCCGAGAAGGACGTCCTCGCGGAGGCCTTCGAGGCCGGCGACGAGCTGCGCCACTACCTCGACGCGCTGCTCGGCTACCTCTCGGTCCCCTCGCCCTCCCGCGCCCGCTTCGAGAAGCTCTGCGCCGCGGCGAATGCCCTCGGGGCGCCTCCCGAGGCGGCCTGGCCGCTCGTCACCTTCTTCCCCTTCGTCGCCGTCCCGACCCGGCAGATGGTGCTCCTCCCGCGCTCCACCAGCGCGGGGGCCACGCGGCTCGGGTGCGACCTCCAGTACCAGGCGCATCCGAACTGGGCCACCTACGGCCGCCTGCGCGACCTCGGCGCCCGCCTCCTCGAGTCCCTGGCCGCGCGCGGCGCGCGCGACCTCGTCGACGTCGAGTGCTTCCTGCACGCCACCGGCGCCCGACGCCCGCCCACCAAGCGGGCCCGCGCCGCGAAGCCATCCCCGGATCCGAAGTCTCCCCGTGCCGCTTCCCGGAGGAAGCCATGAACGACGACTTTCGCGACCTGAAGACGCGCATCCGCAGGCTGGACGCGATCCTGATGGACCGCGGGCTCTCCAACCCGAACTTCGCGCAGGCGCTCAGCAAGGTGCGCCGGGCCACCCGGCGCGGGGACCGCACGCGCGAGCCCTCCCCCGAGCTGCGCAGCATGCTGGAACAGGCCGAGCTCCTGGCGCGGAGCATCGGCTGACGCCTTGCCCGTGACGCGGCCGGATCCACGCACCGCGCCGTCGCCGGTCTACGCACGCTGGGCCGCGCCGCTGCTCAACGATCCGCGCGACGTGACCTTCGTCGCGCTCATGATGCAGTGCGGCCTGCTCGCCGCCTGCGGGGTCGGGCTCTACTTCGCGGGCCCCCTCTTCTGGTGGCTCGCGCCGGTGTACGGGGTGCTGCTCTTCGCCGGGTTGATCGACCGCTTCACGCTCATGCTCCACTGCACGTCGCACCGGCAGCTCTTCGCGCCGGCCCACGCGCGGTGGAACGCCATCATCCCCTGGGTGCTCTGCCCGTTCATGGGGCAGACCCCGGAGACCTACTTCGCCCACCACATGGGGATGCACCACGTCGAGGGGAACCGGCCGGGGGACCTCTCCTCGACCGAGCGCTTCCAGCGCGACCGGCTCGGCCACTGGCTCCGCTACTGGGGCCGCTTCATGACGGTCGGGCTCCTCGAGCTCGTCGGCTACCTGCGCCGGCACGGCAAGGAGCGGCTCCTCCGCCGGGTCCTGCTCGGCGAGGGGCTCTACTGGCTCGTCGTCCTCACCTTGCTCTGGGTGAACCCGCGGGCGACGCTCGTCGTGTTCCTGCTTCCCTACCTCGTCATGCGGACGCTCATGATGGCGGGGAACTGGGCGCAGCACGCCTTCCTCTCCCCGGAGAGCCCCGGCTCGCCCATGGGATCGAGCATCACCTGCGTGGGCACCCGCTACAACCGGCGCTGCTTCAACGACGGGTACCACGCGCTCCACCACGCCGCGCCGCGCTGCCACTGGACGGAGCACCCGGTCGAGTTCGAGCGCAACCTCCCGGAGTACGGGCGCAGCGACGCCATCGTGCTCGAGGGCATCGACTTCTTCCAGGTGTGGCTCTTCCTCATGGCCGGCCGGTGGGACCGGCTGGCGCGCGCCTTCGTGCGCCTGCCCGGAGCCCCGGAGCGGACCCACGACGAGGTCGTGGCGTTCCTCCGGAGCCGCGTGCGACCCGTCCTCGCGCCGTAGGCCCGGCCCCTACTTCGCCAGGATCCCGGCGGCGAGGATCTGCTTCACGAACTGCTCCGAGAGCGACTGCGCCGCGCCGTCCATGTCGACGGTGTTCGAGATGCCGCTCCAGATCCGGGTGTCGGGCTCGGTGCGGACGTCGAAGACGTCGAACCGGGCGTGCGCCTCGGATCCCTGGGAGAGCGTGGTGGTCTGGGTGCCGACGACGCCGCCGTAGCCGCCGTACCAGCCCGAGGTCTGGGCCACCGTGGTGGTGACGGTGACCGGGGGAGCGGGCTCGGAGAACACCTGCACGACGACGAGCAGGACCACCCCGTTCTCCTTCAAGTACCGCTTCGCCTCGTACTTGTCGGGGCGGCCCCGGGGAAAGGCGCTCGATGCCGTGGCGACCTGGAAGCCCTTGCCCTGGAGCTGCTGGGCGACGGCATTCTCGAAGATCACGGCGGGGGCTCCGTGGGCCGTCACCGCGGCGACCGCGATCCGCTCGCCCGGCTGGGGACGGAACGACGGGTCGCGCCAGAGCTGCGTGACCGTGGCGCTGGCGCAGCCGGTGAGGACGAGGAGGGCGGCCGCGGCGAGCGAGGTCGGCAGGAGTCTCGTCACGAGAGGTGTCCTTTCGAGGAGCTTCATGCGGGACTTCTACCATCCGTCGCGCGGCAGTGCCGCGCCATCGGCTCGGATCCCGCAGGAGACCTGTCCCTGCCTCGTCTCCCGGGCGTTCGGGGGCCCGGAGACGGCGGTCCACCCGATCGACACGCTGCCCGAGGGGGCCGTGGCGACCCCATGGATGCTGACCCTCGTCCGGTCGGATCGATACAGGCAGGCCGGAAGCCGTCCCGGGCCCGGCTCCTCGAGGAGCGCGGCGTCGTCGATCCGGGATCCCGTGTCGACCGAAGGTATCCGCACTCGATAACGCCTCGCGTCAGCTGTCTGTCTTTCATGGTACACGTCCGCGCTCCCCCTCTCCGGGGGGCGACCTCGGGCGCGTGCGGAATGGACCGCCAACCAGGAGACGCAGGAATGAAAAACATCAGTCCGCTCAATCATTTGACCACGCTGGTCCTCATCGGTGGCCTCTCCCTGATGCTCGGCGCGTGCGGCGGCAGTACCAGCAGTGGCGACCCCAGCAGCCCCGCAGCGACCCTTTCGGGTCTCGTGGCTGGTGACGCCGCCAGCGCCGGTACCGTCAGGCTCCGCGACGCATCCGGACAGAAGGTCACCGCCTCCACCGATGCGCAGGACGCGTTCCAGTTCGACGTCACCGGCCTCGCCGCACCGTTCACGCTCCGCGCCCGCCTGGCCAACGGGAAGACCCTCTCCGCCGTCGCTCCCGGGCCGGGCGTCGTCAGCGTCGACCCCGTCACGACCGTCGCGTACCGCGCATCGGACGACGACGACTCGGATGACGAGGAGGAATCGGCCGACTCGACGCGCGAGGTGAAGTTCAGCGCGCTCGTCGCGCAGCTCCGGACCGTGATGGCCCCGCTCTTCACCTGCTACGGCATCACGGCCGGCACGGGCCCGCGCGACCCGGCCTGGAGGAAGCTCTTCGCCGAGGTCCGCTTCGAGATCGACGACGGCGTCCTCACGGTCGTGAATCGCCAGAGCGGGGACGTCATCTTCACCGGGAGGGTGCGCGCGCTCTCCCAGGGAACCTTCACCGAGGCGAACCTTCCCGCCCACTGCTCCGGCACCCCGGCACCGCAGGCCTGCACCTCGATCGCCTACTCGGACTGGGGCACCTGCCAGGCGAACGGCACCCAGACCCGCACCGTGACCTCCGTCACCCCGAGCGGATGCGACCAGAGCGCCGCCGTGCTCACCCGGTCCTGCACCCCGGCCCCGGTCGCCTGCACCTCCTTCACCTACTCGAGCTGGGGCACCTGCCAGGCGAACGGCACCCAGACCCGGACGGCGACCGGCGTTCCCTCCGGCTGCACGGGCACGCCCGACCAGCCGCTCAGCCAGTCCTGCACGCCGGCGACGAC
>JBAVCR010000294.1:0-10099 GCA_049586815.1 Anaeromyxobacteraceae bacterium | reverse complement strand
AGCCGGGCCAGGGTGAAGGAGTCGAAGCGATCCTCGCCGAGCCGCCCCACCGCGTCGGCGCGGCACTGCCGGCAGTGGCGCATGAGCCGGGCGTCGACCTCGCAGGCCCGCTGCACCGCCTCGAGCTCGGCGGCGTCGGGGCCGCGCTGGCCGGTGAGGCCGAAGTGCGTCCCGTGCGCGGCCTCCGAGATGAGGGGCACGAGGTTCACGAGGAAGGCCCCCGCCGCCCGGACCGCACGGGCGACGTCGGGGAGGTGGGCCTCGTTCACGCCGGGGATGACCACCGAGTTCACCTTCACGAGGACGCCCCGGGCCCGGAGCAGCGCGATGCCCTCCAGCTGCCGCTCGGAGAGGATGCGCGACGCCTCGGCGCCCCGGACCTTGCGGCCGTCCCGGACGATCCACGGGTAGATCCGCTCGCCGACCGCCGGATCGATCATGTTGACGGTCACCGTCACGTGGCGCACGCCGAGCGAGACCAGCCGGTCGACGTGGTCGGGGAGCGCGAGCCCGTTCGTGGAGAGGCAGAGGGTGAGGTCGGGCGCCGCACGCGCCACCCCCTCCAGCGTGGCGAAGGTGGCCTCCGGGAGGGCCAGCGCGTCGCCCGGCCCGGCGATGCCCACCACCGAGAGCTCCGGCACCTGGGCGGCCACCGCCAGCACCTTGCGGACCGCGTCCTCGGGGCGGAGCCGCTCCGAGACCACGCCGGGCCGGCTCTCGTTCGCGCAGTCGTACTTCCGGTTGCAGTAATTGCACTGGATGTTGCACGCCGGGGCCACCGCCACGTGCATGCGCGCGAAGTGGTGATGGGCCTCCTCGCTGTAGCAGGGATGGCTCGCGACCTGCGCCGCCACGTCGGGCGGGAGCGGCGCCGCGGGGCTCCCGGCGTCGCCGCACCCGCGGCCGAACGTGCAGTTGGATGCTCGGACCACGGGCAGGCCGGTCATGGCGTCGCTCCTCAGGCGAGCAGCGGCTCGAAGCTGAACGCGTCCTTCTTGCAGGTTCGGCCGCAGGCCTCGCAGCCGATGCAGGCCTCGGCGTGGGCGACCGCGGCGAACATCTTCGCCGACTCCTCCTCGTCCACCTCCGCCGGCGCCAGCACGTCGTGGGCGCAGATCTTGATGCAGCGGCCACAGCCGATGCACTTCTCGGGGTCGACCGCGCGGACGAAGCGCGGGGTCCATTCCTGCCTGCCTCGGGTGAGTCCGGTGATGTACGCCACGTCGTTCTCCTCGCCTGCGGGACGAACCCGCACTGTCAGTCGACGACTTCCGCCGCCGCGATCCCCGGGTCCATGGCCTTGCGGAGCCAGGGCGGCGGCTTCCCTCGCAGGACCTCCTGCAACTTCCCGACCACCTCCTCGATGGGCGTCTCGGTGCCGGTCTTCATGGGGTGGATGCGCCGGGCCACGAGCTTCGCCGCGGCCGGGCCGCCGATGCGGACCGTGTAGACGATGGCGCAGCCGGCGATGGCGCTGGCGCGCGCCGAGATGCGGTCCTCCTCGTCGTCCGAGGTGGTGATGGCGGTGAGGATCTCCACCGGCCCGGCGCTCCCGGGGCCCACCTCCCAGACGTGGAACCGGGTCGCCATGCCGAAGTGCTCGTCGATGGTGCGGCCGTCGCTGCTCGTGAATGCCACCCGCATGTCCCGCTCCTTCCTCAGTTGTGCGCGAGTCGCTGCGCCTCGGTGGCGTTCGCTTGCAACAGGTTCGCCACCTCGAAGACCAGGTTCTGCGTGCCCCGGTAGCCGGCCCAGACGCGCGCGTGGGCGCCGAGGCGATCGAAGACCGGGTAGCCGGCGCGCAGGTGGGCCTTCACCCCCGCCGCGGCCGCGGCCTGCCTTCCGTTCGAGTTCGCGACGAGCAGGTCCATGCCCCGGGCCGCGGCCTCCAGATCCTCGAGGTCGCCCACCCGGACGTCGGCGCAGGGCAGGTCGTGGAGCCCGGGCGTGCGCGTCGCCGAGAGCGCCACGCGCACGTCGCAGCCCATCCCGGCCAGGAACCCGGTCATCGCCTTCAGCGCGTCCGCCTCGAGCGCGAGTGCCACCTTCTTGCCGCCGAACTGGTAGTGGCTGTCCACCATGGCGTCGAGGAGCCGGCTGCGGGCGCGGCGCAGGGTCTCCGGCACGGAGCGCCCGGAGAGCGCCGACAGCGTGGCCACGAGGTGGTCCACCTCGGCGAGCCCCGTGACCGCGTTCGTGCCGAAGGCCGGGACGCCGTGCCGGTCCTGGAGCGCCCGGGCCGCCCGGGCGAGCGAGTCGCCCACGTAGAGCGTGGCCACGCTCCGCCCGGCGAGGCGGATCCGGTCCACCGTCACCCCCCCCGTGGAGAGCGGCGAGACCACGTCGTCGACGTGCCCGTCGAGGGCGTTCGCGGTGTCGGGGATGGTGATGGCCCGGAAGCCGAAGGCCTCCACGATCCCGGTCAGCTCCTCCACGTCGGCGGGAGTGAGGTGGGCGCCGGGGAGCAGGTTCACCTGGTCGGGGATGCGCTCCCCGCCCTCGGCGAGGGAGGTGACGAGCGCCTCGACCGCGGCCGCGTAGCCCTCCTGCAGCGAGCCGCAGTAGTCGGGCGTGGAGGCCCAGACCACCGGGGTGGCGTCGAGATCCGGCCGCTCCGCCCGCAGCTGCGCGAGCGCGGCCCGGACGTCGTCGCCCATGGTCTCGGTGAGGCCGGAGGTCATGACCCCGACCACGGCGGGCCGGAACTTCTCGATCACGCGGGTCACGCCCGCCTTCAGATTGTTCCAGCCGCCGAAGATGGCGCTGTCCTCGCTCATGGCGGTGGAGTTGAGGGCCACCGACTC
The DNA here is from genome assembly GCA_049586815.1 of Anaeromyxobacteraceae bacterium. Taxonomy (GTDB): domain Bacteria; phylum Myxococcota; class Myxococcia; order Myxococcales; family Anaeromyxobacteraceae; genus CAIOAK01. The sequence continues at coordinate 7,295 of JBAVCR010000294.1, read as the reverse complement.
CTTGAAGTGGCGGGAGAGCTGGAGCCGGATGAAGGTCGAGCAGCCCTGCGCTCCGTGCAGGAGGGCGAGCATCCCGTCCACGCCCAGGTAGGCGAGCGTGGCGCCGAGGGCCGGCGAGTTCTTCTGGGGGTTCACGGTGGCCGCCTTCACCGGCACCTTCACCCGCGAGGTGGCGAGGCTCTCCGAGAGGACCGCCTCGGCGTGGGCCGCGGCGCGTTCCCGGTGCCCATCCAGCCCTCCCGGCGGCAGCTCCCACGGGGCCTTCCGGTTCATGGCCGGGAAGATGGGGCTGTTCACCGTCAGGTCGAGCTGCCGGGCGAAGGTGACCATCCCCTCGTAGCCGGCGTAGGGGTGCGCGCGCCCGTGGTTGATGTCGAGGAACGGGGTGCGGGTCTTCAGAGCGAGGAACTTGGTCTTCCCGCCCGCCACCACGAGGTCGGGCATCTTCTCCCGCATCACCCCGAGCAGGCCGGCGGTGGAGGTGTCGTCGATGATGCGGGCATCCCGGTGCATGAGGGCCTTCATCCGGTGAAAGTCCTCGAGGGTGGAGTTCTGCGTTCCCGCCGCCAGCACCTCCACGTCGAGCTCCCGGAGCGCGTTCACCATCGACCAGGTCTTCACGCCACCGGTGAAGAGCACGGCCCGCTTCCCGGAGAGCCGGGCCCGGTAGGGGGCGATGCGGTCGCGGCAGCGCGCCTCCTCGTCGGCGAGCAGCGCCTCGACCCGGTCGCGCATGGTGGTATCGGACGCGCCCCCGTTCGCCCGGTCGAGCTCGAGGGCCATGTCCCGGAGCGCCTTGGCGGTGTCGGTCATCCCGTAGAACGACTCCTCCAGGTACGGGATGCCCCAGCGCTTCCGCATCTTCCTCGCGAGGTTCGTGAGGCTCTTCGAGCAGATGATGACGTTCAGGCGCGCGCGGTGCGCAAAGCGCAGCTCCTCGAAGCGGGCATCACCCGACACGCAGGTGAGGATGCGGATCCCGAGCCGCTCGAAGAGCGGCAGCATGCCCCACAGGTCGCCGGCGATGTTGTACTCGCCGATGAGGTTCACGTCGTAGGGGGTGACGGACGGCGGCTCGGCGGTGCCGATGATCCGGTCGAGCAGGATCTCGCCGGCGAGGCGGTTGCCGATGTTCTTGTCGCCGATGAAGCCGGGCGTGTTCACCGGGATGACCGGGATGGACACCCTCTCCGCGGCCCGCCGGCACACCGCCTCGACGTCGTCGCCGGTCATGGCGGTGACGCAGGTGGCGTAGACGAAGACCGCCTTCGCCTCCGCGGCGTAGCGGCCCGCCAGCTCGACGATGGCGGCCTCGAGCTTCCTCTCGCCCCCGAAGACGACGTCGTTCTCGAGCATCTCGGTGGTGAAGCCGCGCCGGTAGAGCTGCGCGCCCGACGAGCGCGCGCCCCGGTTGTCCCAGGAGTTCCCGGCGCAGGCGATGGGCCCGTGGACGAGGTGCACCACGTCGGTGACCGGCATGAGCACCACCCGGGCACCGTCGTAGGCGCAGCTCCGCTCCGCCCCCTCGCCGGGCTCCGACTTCTTGCAGAACTTCGGCGCGCCCTTCTCCGGGGTGTCGCACTCGGGGGCGTCGTACCAGTCGGGCCTGGCCATCGACGCTCACCGCATCATCTCGAAGAAGCGCTCCTCGCAGGTCTCGTCCTTGAGATCGAGGAACTTGTTCACGATCTCGGTCAGCATGTTGACCGCGCCGGCGTAGCCGACGATGGGGCTCCTGTGCTTGTTCACCCGGTCGAAGATGGGGAAGCCGAAGCGGAAGAGCGGGATCTTCGCGTCGCGGGCCGCGAACTTGCCGTGGGTGTCGCCGATGAGGCCGTCGACGGGATCGGTGACGAGGAGCGAGCGGAGGTGCCAGAGGTCGCGGTTCATCCAGACGTGCGCCCCCTTGCCGTAGGGCGACGCGTCGAGCAGCGCCTGGATCTCCTTCTCCAGCTTCTTCGAGCCCTTGGAGCAGAGCACGTGGTGGGGGGTGGCCCCCATCTCGAGCAGGAAGGAGACGTAGCCGAGCAGCTGGTCGGGGTCGCCGTAGAGGGCGAACTTCCGGCCGTGCAGGTACTGCTGGGCGTCGGTCATGGCGTCGACGGCCCGGCCGCGCTCGGCCTTGAGGACGTCGGGCACCGGACGGTCGAAGAGCTCGGCGAGCTTCATCAGGAAGGCGTCGGTCTTCGCGATCCCGAGCGGCATGGGCAGCGAGGCGAAGGCGCCGGAGAAGTTCTCCTTCACCCAGGGGAAGGTCTTCGTGGTGGCGTAGGGCCCGAGCGTGAGGGTGGCCTTGCCGTTCACGGAGTCCCCTGCCTCGGCGAGCGGCGTCCCGCCCGGGTAGAGCCGGTAGGTGCCGTCGTTCGGGGAGTCGAAGGAGTCGGAGATGTCAGCGAGCAGCGTGTACGGGATGCCGAAGGCCTCGAGGATCCGCTTGTACTCCCGGTAGTTCGAGGTGTTGGCGTCGAAGCCGGGGATGAGGTTCAGCTTGCCGGTGCAGCGCCCCTCGATCTTCTTCCCCTCGGTGAGGTCCTGGAGGATGGCGAGCAGCATGGCGTCGTAGCCGGTCACGTGCGAGCCGTTGAAGCTCGGGGTGTTGGCGAACGGCACCGGGAGGTCCTTCGGCACGAACCCCTTCTGCCGGGCGTTCTTGATGAAGGCCGTGAGGTCGTCGCCGATCACCTCGGGCATGCAGGAGGTGAAGACCGCCACCATGGCGGGCTTGTAGAGGGCGATGGCGTTCTCCAGCCCCTCGTGCAGGTTGTTCTGCCCGCCGAACACGGCGCCGTCCTCGGTCATGGCGTCGGAGACGGCCGGGGCCGGCTCGCGGAAGTGGCGGTTCAGCGTGGATCGGTAGTACGAGGCGCAGCCCTGCGACCCGTGGGTGAAGGGCAACGTCCCGGCGAACCCGTGGGCGCAGAGCTCGGCGCCGAGAGGCTGGCAGCCGTGGGCCGGGTTGATGACCAGCGCCTGGCGGGCGAAGTTCTTCTCCCGGTACTCCTGCGTGTCGATCCAGGCGGCGACGCGCGCCTCCTCCTCGGGGGACGTGGTGGTGACGGGCTTGACGGTGAGTCCGAGGTCGTTGGCCATGGCGTGCTCCGGTTCAGAAGGGCGACGGGACGAGCTTCCAGGTGGGGCTGTTCACCGCCATGTCGATGTCGCGGGCGAACACCGGGAAGCCCTGGTAGGCGTGGTACGGGCCCGAGTAGTCCCAGCTGTGCATCTGCCGGAAGGGCAGCCCCATCTTCTGGAAGACGTACTTCTCCTTGATCCCGCTGGCGACGAGGTCGGGCTTGAGCGCGTGGACGAAGTGCTCGAGCTCGTGCTCGGAAGCGTCGTCGTAGATGACGGTGGCGTCGGGCATCTCCGGCATGGTCCGCTCGTAGTCGTCGCCGTGGGCGAACTCGTAGCCGGACCCCACCACCACCATGCCCAGGTCCTCGTAGGCGCCCACGGTGTGGCGCGGGCGGAGGCCGCCCACGTAGAGCATGACCTTCTTGCCCTCGAGGCGCGGGCGGTACTCGTCGACCACCTTCTGCATCTCCGGGTCGTACTTCGCGATGACCTTCTCGACGTTGTCCTTGATGCGGTCGTCGAAGCGCTCGGCGATCCTGCGCAGGGATGCCTTGATGTTGGTGGGGCCGAAGAAGTTGAACTCCACCCAGGGAATCCCGTACTTCTCCTCCATCACCCGGCACATGTAGTTCATGGACCGGTAGCAGTGGATGAGGTTCAGCTTCACCTCGTGGGTGGCGGCGATGCGCTCCATCTCGCCGTCGCCGGTCCAGGTGGCCTTGACGTTGAGGCCGATCTCCTCGAACAGCGCCTTCGCCGACCAGACGTCGCCGCCGATGTTGTAGTCGCCGATGAGGGCCACGTCGTAGGGCGACGCCGGCTCGGCGAAGGCGCGGGTCTCGATGATGTAGTCGCGGATGGTGTCGTTCGAGATGTGGTGGCCGAGCGACTGGGAGACGCCGCGGAACCCCTCGCAGTTGCAGGGGATGACGGGGAGGTCGAGCTCCTTCGTCATGTTCCTCGCGACGGCGTTGATGTCGTCGCCGATGAGCCCCACCGGGCACTCGGAGAGGACCGAGATGCCCTTGGCGAGCGGGAAGAGCTCCTTCGCCTCGCGGAGCAGCGTGGCGAGCTTCTTGTCGCCGCCGTAGACGATGTCCTTCTCCTGGAAGTCGGAGGTGAACTGCATCCCGAACTGGGTGACCCCGTTCCTCCCGGTCATGAGATTTCGGCGGGTGCCCCAGGAGTACCAGCCGCACCCCACCGGCCCGTGCGACACGTGGACCATGTCGCGGATGGGCCCCCAGACCACGCCCTTCGCGCCTGCGTAGGCGCAGCCGCGGGCGCTCATCACCCCCGGCACCGTCTTCCGGTTCGACTTCACGCAGGAGGAGGTCGCGGCGGGGTCGTTCGGCGCCAGGTGCGGGGCGCGCTTCTTCCTCCCCTTCTCCGGGTAGGCCTCGAGCGACTCGGCGATCATCTCCTGCGTCGACTCCCGGGTGATGCCCTCGACCGTCTTCGGCTTCGTCGACATCGCGTCCTCCTCGGTGTCCCTGCGCTAGCCCGCCGCGCAGACGGCCGGCTTCGCCGCCACGCCCACCTTCGACTCGTCCTCGGCCGGCATGATCCCGAACTCCATGAGCAGCTCCTCGAGCTCCTCCATCTCCAGCGGCTTCGGGACGACCAGCATCTTGTTCTCGGAGATCTTCCGCGCGAGCGTCCGGTACTCCTCGGCCTGCTTGTGCTCCGGCGCGTACTCGATCACCGTCATGCGGCGCAGCTCGGCCCGCTGCACCTCGTTGTCGCGGGGGACGAAGTGGATCATCTGCGTGCCGAGCCGCCTGGCGAGCGCCTCGATGAGGTCGGCCTCGCGGTCGGTGTTGCGGGAGTTGCAGATGAGCCCGGCCAGGCGGACCTTGCCCGAGGAGGCGTACTTGAGGATGCCCTTCGCGATGTTGTTGGCCGCGTACATGGCCATCATCTCGCCGGAGCAGACGATGTAGATCTCCTCCGCCTTGTTCTCGCGGATGGGCATGGCGAACCCGCCGCAGACCACGTCGCCCAGCACGTCGTAGAAGACGAAGTCGAGGTCGGGCGTGTAGGCCCCGTTCTCCTCGAGGAAGTTGATGGCCGTGATGACGCCGCGGCCGGCGCAGCCGACCCCCGGCTCCGGGCCACCCGACTCCACGCACTTCACGTCGCCGAAGCCGACCTTCATCACGTCGGCGACCTCCAGGTCCTCCACCGTGCCGCGCTCGCGGACGAGGTCCATCACCGTGGCCTGCGCCTTCGCGTGCAGGATGAGGCGGGTGGAGTCGGCCTTGGGATCGCAGCCGACGATCATCACCTTCTTGCCCAGCGAGGCGAGGCCGGCCACGGTGTTCTGCGTGGTGGTGGACTTGCCGATGCCGCCCTTGCCGTAGATCGCGATCTGCCTCATGTGCCCTGCCTCCGGGAGTGGAACGACGTTCTCCCCGGACCATGAGCAATCGCCGTGCCGCGGGGCGTCGTGGCGGGAAATGGCCGTTTCACTGGGGTTCCGCGCTTCCGGGCGCCGATCGCTCCCCGGGGCGGCGCGGCGAGGGTCACCTTCCTGCCCCGGTCGTGTCAGGTTCCGGACAGGGCGCGCAGGAACTACGGCGCGCGACGCCGCAGGCAGACCATGCGCGTTCCGGCCCATCCGCGCGCGGCGTGGAAGGCGAGCGCCGCCGCGTTCTCCCGGTCGGCGAGGAGCGAGAGCCGGTTGGCCCCGCGGGCCTTGCCCCAGTCCTTCACCCAGACCGAGGCGGCCCCCTCGGCCGTGGAGACGACGAGCTGGCCCGTCACCATGCCGAGGATCATCCCGCCGGCCTCGGCGACGAGCACGGTGCGGCGCAGCCGGTCCTCGAGGAGGAGCTCGAGGCCGCGCCGCTGGCGGGCCGGGTCGATCGCGAAGTCCGGCTCGAGGGCGAAGAGCTCGGCGAGGAGGGCCACGAGCGCGGGCAGGTCCTCGGTGCGGGCGGTGCGGACGGCGAGCGGGGGCATCTAGAACCTCTCCACGGGGATCTGGAACTTGGCGATCCGGTAGCGGAGCTGGCGCACCGTCATGCCGAGGAGGCGGGCCGCCCGGGCCTGGACGAACCCGGCCCGCTCGAGCGCCCGCACCACCCGTTCCTTCTCCGAGCCCCCCGGCGCGGCGTCCTCCGGGTCGGCCGTCTCGTGGGACGGACGGGCCCTGGCGGGGGCGCGGGCGGGTGCGGGAACCTCGCAGGGGGGCTCGGCCAGGACGAGCCAGTCGAGGTCGTCGGCCGAGACCGGGCCGCTCCCGTGGGAGACGGTGAGCCGCTCGAGCACGTTCCGGAGCTGGCGCACGTTCCCGGGCCAGTCGTAGCGGGAGAGGAGCGCCAGGGCCTCGCGGGAGAAGGAGAGCCGCCTACCGTGTTCCCGCTCCAGCTCGGCCTGGAGGTGGTCGACGAGCACCGGCACGTCGTCGCGGCGCTGGCGGAGCGGCGGCAGCACGATCTCCACGACCTGCAGCCGGTGGTAGAGGTCGAGCCGGAAGGCGCCCTGGCGCACCGCCACCTCGAGGTCGCGGTTCGTCGCCGCCACGAGCCGCACGTCGACCGTCACGGTGCGGTGGCCGCCCACCCGCTCGAACTGCCGCTCCTGGATGGCGCGAAGCAGCTTCACCTGGGCCGGCAGGGGAAGCTCCCCGACCTCGTCGAGGAAGAGGGTGCCGCCGTCGGCGAGCTCGAATCGCCCGGCCCGGGCGGTGGCGGCCCCGGTGAAGGCCCCGCGCTCGTGGCCGAAGAGCTCGCTCTCGAGGAGCGCCTCCGGGAGCGCCGCGCAGTTCACCGGGATGAACGGGCGTCCGGCGCGGGGGCCGTTGTCGTGGATGGCGCGGGCCACGACCTCCTTGCCCGTGCCGCTCTCCCCGCGGAGGAGCACCGTGGCGCGGCTCTGGGCCACGCGATCCACCACGTCGAGCACCTGGCGCCAGGGCGCGCTCTCCCCGGCTGCGGCGCGGAACCGCTCCCGCCCCGGGAGGAGCGACGGGGCGTCGGTGCGGGCCCGGGCGAGGGGGTTCTCGGCGCGGTGGAGCCGCACCCGCGTGGCCAGCATGGAGGAGACGGTGTGGAGGACCCGCAGGTCGTCGTCGAAGGAGAACGGGCCCTCCTGCCAGCGGCGCTCGGCGGTGAGCACGCCCAGCGTGGAGCGGACCTCGCGCAGCGGCACGGCGAAGAGGGCGCGGGGGTCCTGCGCGACGTCGCGCCAGCTTCCGGTGCGGTTCAGGAAGGTGG
>JBAVCR010000293.1:0-2967 GCA_049586815.1 Anaeromyxobacteraceae bacterium | reverse complement strand
GGGCGTTCGGGTCCATCTGGATGTCCAGCTCGGGCATGTCGGCCATTCTCGGCTCCGGTTTCGTGGGGATGGGCTTCCGGATATCACGGGGGAAGGACGCGGAGGAACTCCGTCGCGAGGCGGGTGGCCAGGGCGGCGGCCCGGGTGCTCGAATGGGGCGCGTGGCTCGCGTCCACCCAGGCGATGCGGGCGTCGGGGAGGGCGTCGCGGGCCGCCTCGATCTCCCCCGGCTCGGAGCGCGGGTCGCGGATGCCGTGCAGGAGGAGCACCGGGCAGCGCACCTCGCCGAGCCTCCCGTCGTAGACGTCTCCGCCCTCCCGCTCGCCGCGCCCGATGATGCGCAGCCAGGCGCGCGCTCCCTCGGAGATGATCCCGCTCCAGCGGTCGTCGCCATGGTCGCGCCGCAGCGCGGTCACGATGGGCTCGCCGAACTCCTCCGGGCGGTTCGCCGCGGTCTCGAAGAACGGGCGGGAGCCGCTCTTCGCCCGGAAGTAGTGGAACGCCTCGAGGACGAGGCCGCGCACGCGCCCGGGAGCCTCGATGGCCATCCACGCGGCAACCACCGCGCCGTCGCTGTGCCCCCAGAGCGCCGCCCGGGGGACGTCGAGCGCGTCCATCACCCGCAGGCACTCCCGGGCGTAGTCGCGGTGGTAGCCGTCGGGGATCGCCGTGAGGGGAGGGGAGCGGCCGTAGCCGACCCGGTCCGGCGCCACCACCCGGAACTCCGGGGCGAGCTCCCGGACCTGGTGGTCGAACGGGTAGGACTCCCACCCCCAGCCGCTGTGGAGCAGCACGACCGCCGGACCCGCGCCCGCCTCCCGGACGTGGATGCGTGCCGATCCCCCGGGGAGGAGCGGCGAGTCGACCTCGACGAAGGACATCGACCTGGCGCGGATCAGGGGGACGACGCGTCGGTCTCGCGCACGTAGCGGGCGAGGGCCATGTCGTGCGTGCGCACGTGCTCGGTGAACCAGTGGCGGAGCGCGCTCGCGAAGGTCCGGGTGGGCTGCACGTTGCCGGCGGCGAACTCGGTGCGCACCTGGTCGATCTGGTCGACGAGGTGGGCGTGCTCGAGCTGGTGGCGCGCGAACTCCGGATAGGCGTACAGGCGCATCATGATCTCCTCGGTCGCGAAGTGGACCCGCGAGAACTCGGAGAGCTGCTGCAGGAGCGCCTCCACCTGCTCCCGGGGCGCCGTGGTCACGGCCTTGTCGAGCGCCCGGACCACCCCGAGCAGGAGGTCGTGCTCGGTATCGATCTCCTGGACCCCCACCTCGATGTCGTCCTGACCCTTGCCCGCCATGCACGTCCTCCCCGCGGCTGCATGCCGCCTCCCCCCCTATCTAGTGGGGACCGGGCCGCCGGACACGGCTACACTCGGGGGCGTGCGGATCCTCTACGGGGTGGTCGGGGAGGGCATGGGGCACGCCATCCGGTCCCGGGTGGTGCTCGACGAGCTCTGCCGCGAGCACCAGGTGGAGGTCGTGGTGTCCGGCCGGGCCCACGACTACCTCAAGACCATCGAGTCCGAGCGGCTCGGCGTGAACCGGATCTGGGGGCTCTCCCTCGTCTACGAGGACAACCGGGTCCGGAACTTCCGGACCCTCCTCGCCAACGTGAAGGGGGCGCTCGTGGAGGGCGGCTGGCCCGAGAACATCCGGGCCTTCTTCGACCTCGCCGAGCGGTTCCGCCCCGACGTGGTGGTGAGCGACTTCGAGTCCTGGAGCTACCTCTTCGGCCGGACGAACGGGATCCCCGTGATCTCGGTGGACAACCAGCAGATCGTCTCCCGCTGCGACATCCCGGCGGAGATCCTGGCCGGGCACGAGGCGGAGTACCAGCTCACGCGGGCCATCGTGAAGGCCAAGCTCCCGGGCTGCCTCCACTACCTCGTGACCACGTACTTCTACCCGACGGTCGCGAGGCCGCGAACGACGCTCGTTCCCCCGATCCTGCGCCCCATCGTGCTCCGCGCCCGGCCGGAGGAGGGTGACCACCTGCTCGTCTACCAGACGTCGACGAGCGACGCGGAGCTGCTCGAGCACCTGCGCCGGAGCGGGATCGAGTGCCGCATCTACGGCGTCCGCCGCGGTCTCGCCGCCGAGGAGCGGGAGGGAAACCTGCGCTTCCTGCCCTTCTCCGACCAGGGCTTCGTGGACGACCTGCGGACCGCTCGCGGCGTCGTCGCGAACGGGGGCTTCACGCTGCTCGGCGAGGCCGTGTACCTGCGCCGCCCGGTGCTCTCCGTCCCGGTGAGGCGCCAGTTCGAGCAGGTGCTGAACGCGCGCTACCTCGACGCCCTCGGGTACGGGATGGAGGCCGAGGCGGTGACGGCCGCGGTGCTGGGGTCCTTCCTCGAGAAAGCCCCAGACCTCCGAAGGAACCTTTCCGGGTACTCGCAGGACGGGAACGAGGAGCTGTTCCGGCACCTCCGGGCGCAGCTCGTCGCCGCGGCGCGCCCGTCGGCCGGGACCCCATCCCACTGAGAAACGGGGCCCGGAAAAGCGCGACCCCGACGTTCCGATAACGCCGGGGTCGCAGCGACGACCGGAGGGGGGTTGGCCGCGCTGTATCACCCTTTTGCAGGGGCCTTGCCAATCCTTCCAATGGGGCAAGCACCTGGAATCACGTGGGTCACATGGCGCGCAGGAGGGGGTCTCGTTGACCCGCGGGTAGCGCCCCGTCCTCACGCCGCCGGAACGTCGACGCCCCCCGAAATGGACCGATATCGACCTTGCCCCCCTCGCCAGCCCTGGTACCTTCGACGTCGGTCCGTGGGGGACGAGGTAGGGAGGCGGCGATGGGCGTGGGAGCGATGGCGATGAACCCTGTCGGGGATGTCCGTGGGCTGGTCGACGCGGTCATCCGGCAGCACGGAATCCACCCGAACGAGCAGGTGAGGTCGCTGCTCGCGGCGGCCGCCGAGCAGCGCATGGCCGAGCACGGCGAGGCCATCGGCATCGCCGT
>JBAVCR010000292.1:0-4055 GCA_049586815.1 Anaeromyxobacteraceae bacterium | reverse complement strand
GGCGGGGATGGGGGCCCGGTTGGCGGGCTGGGGCACGCGCCGCAGCCGGCGCGGCATCCCGGCCGTGTAGTAGGAGAGCGCGACGTTCCGGAGCGCCCCGAGCTCGAGCCCGCAGGCCGCGAGCAGCTGGTGCGCGGAGCAGGAGCGCACCCGGGTCATGGCGATGAGCAGGTGGATGCAGTCTGTCTCGTCGGCCCGGAGGCCCTCGGCCACCTGTCGGGCGCGGTCGCGCAGGTCGCGCTCCAGCCCCTCCGGCTCCTCGGGAGCGCCGGGCATCGCGAGCAGGATGCGGTCCTCGTCGATGCCCCTCTCCCGGAGCAGCATCTCGGCCCGGTTGGGGACGACGAAGAAGGCGAGCAGGAGGTGGGCGCTGGTCAGCCGCTGGTTGACGTTCCGCGCGATGTCGCCCGCCTCGGAGAGGACCTGGGCGAGCTCCATCGACTCGATGACGGCCATTGGCCCGCACGATGCGATATCACCCGGATCCGGTCAATAATTCGGCGGATCTCCGCCGCTTCCGGCGGCCGGGACGGGTCAGTCGAGGCCGAGCCGCTCGAGGTCGTCCTCGTCGAGCCCGAGGAAGTGGCCCACCTCGTGGAGGAGGGTCACCCGGATCTCCTCGACGAGCTCCTCCCGGTCCCGCGCGTAGCGCTCCAGGTTCCGCTGGAAGAGCCCGATGGAGGAGGGGAAGTGGCTCCACGGGTCCATCGACGCCTTGTCCCCGAGCGGCGAGCCCCGGAAGATCCCCAGGATGGAAGGGGAATGGGGCGGGTCGGACATGCGGAGCTCCGCCGGCTCCGGGAGGTCCTCCACCGCGATGGCGACGTTCGCGAGGTAGCGCCGGACCACCTCCGGCAGCTCGGCGAGCGCCGCCTCCACCACCTGCTCGAAGGCGTCGGGGGAGAGGGTGACGGGCTCCGGGAAGTCGTCGGGCGCGAGGGTCCGCGCGCGAGCGAGGTGGCGCTCCGCCGCCGCCCCCCGCCCGAGCCGCTCCAGGCAGAGGCCGAGGAGCCAGTGGGATCCGGCGTCGTCGGGGTCCTCGTGGACCACGCGGGTGAGCGCGTCGGCCGCCTCCTCGAAGCGGCAGAGCTCGTAGAGCGCGCTCGCCCGCGCGGCGAGGAGGTCGAGGTCGCCCGGGAGATCCGGCGAGGCCTGCTCGATGCGCCGGAGCGCGGCGGGTGAGTCGCCGAGGGCGAGGAGCGCGTGCCCCTCGGCGAGGGCGAGGCGCGCCGCCAGCTCGGCGTCGTCTCCCCGGCCGGCCAGGCGGGAACCCTCGATGGCGAGCTCGAGCGCGCGTTCGGGGTCACCGGCCTCGAGGGCGTCGAAGGACTGCTCGAGCAGCGTCTCGGCGGTCAGGCTCCGGCCCATGACGTGCCTAGCGGGCCGCGTGCGGCGGCTCCCCGGCGGCGATGTACACCACGTTCCGGGTCGACTCCTTGCCCCGGTACATGGCCCGGTCGGCCAGCTCGAGGAGGAGCGCCTTCGACGGCGCGTGCTCCGGGTGGCTGGCGAGGCCGATGGAGACGGTCAGGCGGACCGAGAGCCCCTCGCGCGAGAGGAAGCGATGGTCCTCCACCGCACGCCGGACGCGCTCGGCCACCTTGAGGCCGCCGCCGGAGTCGACGCCGGCGAGGAGCGCGACGAACTCGTCCCCGCCGTAGCGGACCAGCACGTCCTCGTCGCGGACGCAGGAGCGGAGCACGCGGCCGAACTCGCCGAGCAGCGCGGACCCCATGAGGTGGCCGTGCCGGTCGTTCACCATCTTGAACCGGTCGAGGTCCATGAAGAGCAGGGAGAAGGGCCGGCCCCCGGCCAGCTCCCGGTCGAGCGCCACGTCGAGGAAGCGGTTGTTGTAGAGGTGCGTGACGTCGTCGACGTAGGCAAGCTGCTCGACGTGGGAGAGGCGCCCCAGCGTGCGGAGCGCCATGCCCAGGTGGCGGCAGATGAAGGCCGCGCGGCCGGTCCGCTCGGCGTCGAGTGGCCGATCGAGCAGGAGGCAGGCGGCGCCCAGGATCTCCGGCCCTTCCGAGAGCGGGAGGCACAGGCAGCGGGTTCCGGGATGGCCGGCCCAGTCCAGCTCGACGAGGAGCGTGGCGTCCGGTACGAGGTCGGAGAGGCGGGGCAGGGCGGGGGCGAGGACCTCGCCCGCGTCCTCGGTGGGGAGGCCGTGCACGCCCGAGAGGCGCCAGCGATCCTCCCCCTCCCGCTCGAGGAGCGCCGCCGCGGACGCCCCGCACTCCGCGGCCAGCGCCGGGAGCGCGAGGTGGAGCACGGTCTCGCGCTCCAGCGTCCCGGTGATGCGCTGGCAGGTCTCGAAGAGGTTCACGTGGCCGCGCAGCGCCGAGTTCTCGGCGAGCAGCGCGCGGGTGGAGAGGGAGCGCTGCACCGAGAGCTGGAGGGCCTCCGGGGTCACCGGCTTCACGAGGTAGTCGGACGCGCCGGCGCGCATGGCGCGGACGGCCGGGTCCACCCGGTCGAGGGCCGTGATGACCACCACCTGCACGTCGGGGTCGAGCCGCTTCGCGTCGGCGAGCAGCTGGAGCCCGTCGCCCCCCGGCATGACGATGTCGGTGAGGAGGACGTCGAACCGGCGCGCCTCGAGCAGCTTGACCGCAGCCGGGGCGTCCTCGGCCACCTCCACCGCGTACCCGGCGGCCCGGAGGTAGTCGGCGTAGAGCGTGCGGGCGAAGCGCTCGTCGTCCACCAGCAGCACCGAGGCCGGCATGGCTGCTGGTATACCATGATCACGTGATCCCTCCGCCCGGCCGCCAGGTGCTCCGCTTCGAGGCGGGTGGGGTGCCTTTCGCGCTCCCCCTCGCCGCGGTGCGGGAGATCGTCCCGGCAGGGGCGGGGCGGGGCGCGCCGACGGGGGCCGTGGCGCTGGCCGAGCGACTCGGGCTTCGCGGCTCCCCGGCCTTCGCCCTCCACCTCGTGGGCGAAGGGCTGCCCGTGCTGCTCGTCGATCGGATGCTCGGGGTCGGGGATCTCGCCGACGCCGAGGCCTTCCGGCTCCCGGAGGGAGCGGTCGCCGCCCGGCCGTCGCCCTTCACCTCGGCCCTGCGGTTCGGGGAGGTCCTCCACCTGGAGCTCTCTCCCCTGGCGCTGGCCGAGGTCCGTCCGGGGCCGGCCCGGTCCCGTCCGACGTCGGCGGACGTCCCCGCGAAGGGGAAGGAGCTCCTCGCCGAGCGGGGCGCGCTGCGGCTGGCCTTCCCGCTCGCGCTCGTCGTCCAGGTGGTGGACGGGGTCCGGGTCTCCCCGGTCCCGCTCGCCCCGCCGGGACTGCGTGGCCTCCTCTACCTGGGGCGCGCCCTGCATCCGGTGTGGGATGCGGCGGCCCTTCTCGGACCGGCCTTCCCGGGCGACCCGAGGACGGCGGTGGTCCTCGACGCCGGGGGAACGACGGCAGGGCTGCTCGTCGATCGGGTCCTGGGGATATCGGAAGGCGAGGAGGGGCCCGCCGTCCGGCGCCCTCCGTGGGACGTGTTCCTCGCGCCGGCCGAAGAAGGGTAAGCTGCGAGGAAGATTGACACTCGGAGGAACGCCGCGTTAGCACTCCCGCAGGTCCCCGAGCTCGAGAACCCCATGCCCAAGACCCTGCTGCTCGCCGACGACTCGGTCACCATCCAGAAGGTCGTGGGGATCGTCTTCGCGACGGAGGACTACCGCGTCGTCCCGGTCGACAACGGAGAGGACGCGTTGCGCAAGGCCCGCGAGCTCCGGCCCGACGTCGTGCTGGCCGACGCTGTCATGCCGCGGATGAACGGCTACGAGCTCTGCCAGGCGGTGAAGGCCGATCCCCAGCTGGCCGACGTCCCGGTGCTGCTCCTCGCCGGCACCTTCGAGCCGTTCGACGAGGCCCGCGCCCGGGCCGCGCGCGCCGACGGGCACATCGCGAAGCCCTTCGACACCCAGTCGCTCCTCGCCCGGGTGCGCGAGCTCGTCGAGGGGGTCACCGTCGAGCCGATGCCGCTCCCGTATCCGAAGGCCGCCGCGGCCGCGCCTCCTCCTCCGCAGGCTGCGCCGCGGATGACGCCTCCCCCCGCGCCCCGCCGGGC
>JBAVCR010000291.1:0-2011 GCA_049586815.1 Anaeromyxobacteraceae bacterium | reverse complement strand
TCCGCGGCGCGAACCAGGGGCCGCTCGCCCTGCGCCAGCGGCTCCTCGCCGACGATCCCGGCTGGCCCGCCCGGGCCGAGCGGGCCGGGCTCCTCGACCTGGGCGACGTCCTCGTCGTGCCGCAGCTCCAGCACGACGAGATGCTCGCCGAGGCGCAGAAGGAGGCCTCCCGGCGCGCCCTCTACCCCGGCCTGCCGGCCGGCGAGGCGGCCCGGATGCCGGTCTCTCCGCTCTCCATCGCCGAGCGCGCCCTCGACCTCGTCCTCTCCGTGAACCCGCGGGCCCGCCCGCTCCTGCTCGGCGGGGACCACTCCACGGCCTGGCCCGCGGTGGCGGCCTTGCACCGGGCCCGCCCCGGCTTCGGCCTCGTGCAGGTGGACGCCCACACCGACCTCCTCCCCGAGCGACTCGGGGTGAAGTACTGCTTCGGCACCTGGTCGTGGCACGCCAACGAGCTCCTCGGGCGCGGCGGCCGGCTCGTGCAGGTGGGCATCCGGGTCTCCGGCCGCGATCGGGCGCACTGGGAGTCGACACTGGGCGTCCGGCAGTTCTGGGCCCGGGACGTGCTCGCCGACCCGGCGGCGGCGCAGGACGCCATCGTCGAGGCGGTGCGCCGCTCCGGCGTCCGGGGGGTCTACTTCTCGAACGACGTGGACGGGACCGACTCCTCCCACGTCGACGCGACCGGCACGCCGGAGGCGGGCGGCCTCGAGCCCGGGTTCGTGGTGGAGCTCGTCCGCCGCCTGTCCCGCGAGGTGGGGCTCGTGGGCGGCGACGTCATGGAGGTGGCTCCGCCGGTGGCGCGGTCGCCGGGCGGCGCGGAGCGGACGCTCGGGGTCGCCGCCACCTACCTGCGCGAGACGGTGGACGCGCTGCTCGCCTGAAAAGACGCAGGGCCGACCCCTCCCGGGCCGGCCCTGCGGGTGCTGCTCGTTCTCGTTCCGCTAGGCCTTGGCGCCGCCCCTCGCGTCGTCCTTCTTCGCGGGGACGCCCGTCAGGGCCGCGAGCGCCGCGCCGACCACCGCGCCGCCGACCGCGAACAGGGCGCCCACGCCGGTCACGCCGAGGACCATGCCGAAGACGATGAGCGCGCGGACGAGGAAGGTGGCCTGCACCGGGGCGCCCGAGATCCCGCTCGCGAGCATCACGCCCGCGTAGCCACCGTAGAGCAGCGCGGGAAGCAGGCCGAGGGCGAGGAAGAGGGCCAGTCCGACTGCGGCGCCGATGATGGTGGGGGTCTTGCGGGTCATGACGTCCTCCTTGGTTGCCCCGAGGTATTGCAGCGCGCCTGCCAGGATCCCGCCACCGGAATTCCGGGGGGTTGCGCGACCGGCCTGTCGGGAAGTCCGGACGGGCGAGCGGCGGCGCCGACAGCGGGAGCCCCGGCCGGGGCGTGCGCCCGGCCGCGTGGCTAGTGGATGCGGGGGAGGAGCGGGAGCGCCGCCACCACCGCGGCCTCCTCGTCGGCCATCTCGGCGAGCCGGCGGTCGACGTCGATCCCGTCTGCGTGGACGCGCGCCAGGTCGACGAAGAGCTGCTCGTGCCCCGCCTCGGACTGGGCGAGCCGCCGGTAGAACTCGCGCATGCGGGGATCCGGGAGGGCGGCGGCGAGCAGGTGGAGCCGCTCGCAGCTGCGGGCCTCGACGAGCGCGAAGACGAGGAGCTGCTCGGCGAGCCGTCCCCTCCCCCCGCCGGCGAGCCGGAGGAGGGCCTGCACGTAGGGGTCGCCCACGTCGGGAGGGAGCGTCCGGCCGCGCAGGGCGAGCTCCTGCAGCACGCCCAGGAAGTGCTGGGTCTCCTCCTGCGCGAGCTTCGCGAGCTTGCGGACGAGATCGGGCTTGTCGGCGTTGTCGGCGACGAGCTTCACGGCGCTCGCCGCCGCCTTCTTCTCGCAGTGGGCATGGTCGGCGAGCGTGGCGTCGAGGTCGCCCACGGCGACGGCGACCCAGCGCGGGTCGGTGGCGGATCGGAGGATGCTCACGGGGACGGCCTCCCTTCGGCGTCGATGCGG
>JBAVCR010000290.1:0-5279 GCA_049586815.1 Anaeromyxobacteraceae bacterium | reverse complement strand
CCCCGGCGGTGAGGAGCGCCAGCACCGCCACGAGCGCCATCACGAGCGCGAGCCGCTCGCCCAGCACCCGGTCGGCGCCGGCCTGCCGGGCGGCTGCGCGCCAGGACTCGAGCGCGCGCCACGCCATGAAGGCCCCCCCGACGAGGAGGAGCACGGCCCGCAAAAGGAGACGCCCGCGCGAGAGTCGCACGGGCGTCCTTTACTTCAGGCCGGGTCGCGGGTCTAGCCGGTCCCGCCGCCCGCGGCCTCCTCCCGGTACGTGAGCGTACCGGCGAGGTAGTCCTTGTTCATGCGGGCGATGAAGTCGAGCTTGAGCCCCTTCGGGCAGGCCTCGGCGCAGGCGCCGATGACCGTGCAGCCGCCGAAGCCCTCGGCGCTGTGCCGCTCCACCATGCTGAGCGCGCGGGTCTTCCGCTCCGGCTCGCCCTGGGGCAGGAGCCCGAGGTGCGAGATCTTCCCGCCCGTGAAGAGGGAGGCGGACGCGTTGGGGCAGGCCGCCACGCAGGCGCCGCAGCCGATGCAGGCGGCGGCGTCCATGGACAGGTCGGACTCCTTCTTGCCCACGAGGATGCTGTTGGCGTCGCGGGGGCCGCCGGCGTTGATGGAGACGTAGCCGCCCGCCATGATGATGCGGTCGAGCGCGCTCCGGTCGATGGCCAGGTCCTTGATGACCGGGAAGGCCTTGGCGCGGAACGGCTCGAGCCGCAGCACCTCCCCGTCGTGGAAGTGGCGCATGTGCAGCTGGCACACCGTGGTGAGCGGCTGCGGGCCGTGGGCGTACCCATTGACCACGAACCCGCACATGCCGCAGATGCCCTCGCGGCAGTCGCTGTCGAACGCCACGGGCTCCTCACCCTTGGCGATCAGGTCCTGGTTGAGCACGTCCAGCATCTCCAGGAACGACATGTGCTCGCTCACGTCGGGAAGCTCGTAGCGAGCGAAGCGGCCAGCGTCCTGGGCGTCCTTCTGCCGCCAGATCTCGAGCGTCAGTCTCACTTGTAGCTCCGGGTCTGGAGTTGGATGTTCTCGAACGCGAGCGGTTCCTTGTGCAGCGTCCAGGGCTTGTTCTCCCCGGTCCACTCCCAGGCCGCCGCGTAGGCGTACTCGGCGTCGTTGCGCTTGGCCTCTCCGTCCTCGGTCTGGAACTCCGAGCGGAAGTGGCCGCCGCAGGACTCGTTGCGCTGCAGGGCGTCCCAGGAGAGCAGCTCGCCCAGCTCGAGGAAGTCGGCCACGCGGCCGGCCTTCTCGAGCTCCTGGTTGAAGTCGTCCCCGCTGCCGGGAACCCGGACGTCCTTCCAGAACTGCTCGCGCAGCTCCGGGATGGCCTTGATGGCCTTCTCCAGGCTCTCCTTGGTCCGGGCCATGCCGACGTTCTCCCACATGATCTCGCCGAGCTTCTTGTGGAAGTAGTCGACCGAGTGCTTGCCGTTGATGCCCAGGAAGCGCTTCTCCCGGGCCGCGACGGCGGCCTCGGCGGCCTTCACCTCGCCGTGGTCGGCCGCCACCTTCTGGAGGCCTCCCCGCGCCAGGTAGTCGCCGATGGTGAAGGGGATGACGAAGTAGCCGTCGGCGAGCCCCTGCATGAGCGCGGACGCGCCCAGGCGGTTGGCGCCGTGGTCGGAGAAGTTGGCCTCGCCGAGCACGAACAGGCCGGGCACGTTGGACATGAGGTCGTAGTCCACCCAGAGGCCGCCCATGGTGTAGTGCACCGCCGGGTAGATCCGCATCGGGACCGCGTACGGGTTCTCGCCGGTGATGCGCTCGTACATGTCGAAGAGGTTGCCGTAGCGCTCCCCGATGGCCTTCGCCCCCAGCCGCTTGATGGAGTCGGAGAAGTCCAGGTACACGCCCAGGCCACCCGGGCCGACGCCCATGCCGGCGTCGGTGGCCTGCTTGGCGGCGCGGGACGAGATGTCGCGCGGCGCCAGGTTGCCGTAGGTCGGGTACTTGCGCTCCAGGTAGTAGTCGCGCTCGGCGTCGGGGATCTGGTCGGGCGTGCGCTTGTCGCCCGGCTTCTTCGGCACCCAGATGCGCCCGTCGTTGCGGAGCGACTCGGACATGAGCGTCAGCTTCGACTGGTAGTCGCCGGCGCGCGGGATGCACGTCGGGTGGATCTGGGTGTAGCAGGGGTTGGCGAGGAGCGCGCCCTTGCGGTGCGCCCGCCAGATGGCCGTGGCGTTCGAGCCCTTGGCGTTCGTCGACAGGTAGTAGACGTTGCCGTAGCCGCCGGTGGCGAGCACCACCGCGTCGGCCAGGAACGACTCCACCTTCCCGGTGACCAGGTTGCGGGTCACGATGCCGCGCGCCCGGCCGTCGACGACGATCAGGTCGAGCATCTCGGTGCGGGGGAACATCTTCACCTTGCCGAGCTCGACCTGGCGCATGAGCGACTGGTAGGCGCCGATGAGGAGCTGCTGGCCGGTCTGCCCGCGGGCGTAGAAGGTGCGGGAGACGAGGGCGCCGCCGAAGGAGCGGTTGGCGAGGAGGCCGCCGTACTCGCGGGCGAAGGGGACGCCCTGGGCGGTGGCCTGGTCGATGATGTTCGCGGACACCTCGGCGAGCCGGTAGACGTTGGCCTCGCGGGCGCGGAAGTCACCGCCCTTGATGGTGTCGTAGAAGAGCCGCCAGACCGAGTCGGCGTCGTTCTGGTAGTTCTTCGCGGCGTTGATGCCGCCCTGGGCGGCGATGGAGTGGGCGCGGCGGGGCGTGTCCTGGAAGCAGAAGTTGAGGACGTTGTAGCCCAGCTCGCCGAAGGACGACGCCGCGGAGGCGCCGGCCAGGCCGGTCCCCACCACGATGATCGTGTACTTCCGCTTGTTGGCCGGGTTGACGAGCTTCAGGTCCTGCTTCCGCTTCGTCCACTTGTCGGCGAGCGGTCCGGACGGGATCCGGGAGTCGAGTGTCGGCATCCGGGTCTCCTAGAGGCGAATCAGGCCGACGACGACGCCGGCCGGGATGGTGAGGTAGGCGATGGACAGGAAGACGCCGAGGATCACCGCGACCTTCATGATGGTCGGGGTCCACAGCGGCGCCCGGAAGCCCAGCGACTGCCAGAGCGAGTAGAGGCCGTGGGACAGGTGGAGGCCCAGGCCGACGATGGAGGCGCCGTAGAAGATCACCTTGCCGAAGCTGCGGAAGGTGTTGACCAGGTTCAGGTAGGCGTCGCCGTGCACGAAGCCGGAGTGGACGAAGGCCGCCCCGATGGTGAGGTCGAGCAGGTGGTAGACGACGAAGGCCAGCGTCAGCAGGCCCGTCCAGATCATCGTCTTCGACGAGACCGTGGCCGGGTTGGCGAGCGGCACCCGGTAGGGCTGGGGTCGCGCCGCGCGGGCGCGCAGGTAGAGCTGGATGCCCGCGGTCGCGTGCAGGATGACCGCGGTGAGCATGACGATGCGGGTGGTCCACACCAGGCCCTTGGCGGTCTGCAGGAACTGGGCGTAGGCGTTGAACTTCCCCGCGCCCTGGAACGCCTGCAGGTTCCCGAGCAGGTGGCCCACGACGAAGAGGAACAAGAGGACGCCGGTCACGGCCGAAACGACCTTCTTGCCGACCTGGCTCTGCCAGAAGACGGCAAGGCGGGAGACCTTGACCGGGGCTGCTGTGCTGGTGGTAGCGACGCTCATCATCACCCCTCGAGGGCTGAAGGTGTCACCGACCAGGACCCGCTCCGCCGGAGGGCGGAGGTTGCGAGGGGCGGGCCTGGGCAATTGGGGCCGCGATTCTACGCACGCGCACCATGCCGGGGAAGCAGAAATGCGCTGGAAGATAGAGGACGGAATCGGTCTATTATCTGTCCGTGAATGACGCAGCGAATCACCGCGAAGGCCCTCCCGGCGGGCGCCCCGGAAGGCTAGATTCCGTGCCGTGAAAAACATCTGCGTCTTCTGCGGTTCCTCCTTCGGCCGGAAGCCGGCCTACGCCCGGGCGGCGAGGCAATTCGGGGCGGCGCTCGCCTCCCGGGACCTCGGGCTCGTCTACGGCGGCGGCAGTATCGGCCTCATGGGTGCGGTGGCCGACGCCACCCTCGAGGCCGGGGCCCCCGTGATCGGGATCATCCCGCGTGCCCTCGCCCGTCGCGAGATCGCCCACCACGGGCTCACCCGGCTCGAGGTGGTTCCCTCCATGCACGCCCGCAAGGCCCGCATGGCCCGCCTCTCCGACGCCTTCGTGGCCATGCCCGGGGGCATCGGGACGCTCGAGGAGCTCTTCGAGGTGCTCACCTGGGGTTACCTGGGAATCCACGTGAAGCCGACCGGGCTCCTCGACGTGGGAGGGTACTGGAAGCCGCTCGTCCGGCTGCTCGACCACGCCGTGGAGGAGGGGTTCCTCCGGCCGGAGCACCGCAGGCTCGTCGTCATCGACCGGAGCCCGGACCGGCTGCTGGCGCGCCTCGTCGCCCACCGCGTCCCCGCGGCGACGCGCTGGATCGGGGAGAAGGAGACGTGAGGCGCGCCGCCTGGCCGCCTAGCCGTCGAGCGGCAGCCGGCGCAGGCGGAGCGCGTTCGCGATCACCGTCACCGAGCTGAAGCTCATGGCGGCGCTCGCGATCATCGGCGAGAGCAGGATCCCCGTGAACGGGTAGAGCACCCCCGCCGCGAGGGGCACGCCCAGGGTGTTGTAGGCGAAGGCCCAGAAGAGGTTCTGCCGGATGTTGCGCATGGTGCCCCGGGAGAGGCGCCGGGCCCGGAGCAGCCCCGACATCTCCCCCTTCACGAGCGTGATGCCGGCGGACTCCATGGCCACGTCGGTGCCGGTGCCCATGGCGATGCCCACGCTCGCCGCCGCCAGGGCCGGCGCGTCGTTCACCCCGTCGCCGGCCATGGCGACGAGCCGCCCCTCGGCGAGGTAGCGCGCCACGACCTCGCCCTTGCCGGCCGGGAGCACGCCGGCCTCGACGCGGGAGATCCCCACCTCGCGGGCCACCGCCTCGGCCGTGACCCGGGAGTCGCCGGTGACCATCACGACCTCGACCCCCTCCGCGGCGAGGCCGGCGACGGCGCGCGCCGCCCCGGGCTTCACCGGATCCCGCACCTCGAGGAGGCCGGCGGCCCGTCCGTCGACGGCGACGAGGACCACGGTTCCACCCTCCCGACGCAACTCGTCGGCACGTGCCGGAAGCGCGCCGGCGTCGATTCCCAGGTCGCGGAGGAGTCCAGCCGTTCCCACCGCGACGCGCCGCCCGTCCACCTCGCCCTCCACGCCCAGGCCGGGGCGGTAGCCGAAGCGCGAGGCCGCGGGGAGGTCGATCCCGCGGGAACGAGCCCCGGCAAGGATGGCGG
>JBAVCR010000289.1:0-2901 GCA_049586815.1 Anaeromyxobacteraceae bacterium | reverse complement strand
GACTCCGCCTTCCTGTACGTCGGCGGCGCCGTCGACGGGACGAAGTTCCCGACGCTTCCCGAGCTCGACCGCACCTTCGCCGGGGCCTCGGCCAGCCTGCTCGTCGACCTCGTCGGGCCGCTGGCGCTCGTCGTCGGGACCACCGCCGGGTTCGGCTGGTTCGCCGACCCCGCCCGAAGCGGCGCCAGCGTCTCGGCGCGGGCCACCCTCCGGTACCGGCCCGAGAGCTGGCTCACGACGCGGCTCGGCTACGCGCACGTCCTGCGCACCGCGTCCGACCCGGTCTACGGAACCAACGTCGACCGGCTCTTCGGCGAGGTGGAGTTCAAGGTCGCCCGCACGACCTGGATCTCCCTCGCGGGATTCGGGGAGCGGGGCGACCAGACCTTCTACCTGGAGGTCCCGCCCGCGGCCGCCGCCACCGCACCGGCCTCCACGGCCGCCACCGCGGCCACGGCGACCTCGGCGACCTCGGCGACCGTCGCGGTCTTCGAGCCCTACCGCGCTCCCGCCACGACGCTCGGCGCCGGGATCGGCTTCGAGCAAGGGCTCGGCGCCGGGTTCTCGGTGGACCTGGGCGCCACCTGGCGGACGACCAGCACGCCGGACGGGAGCTACTCGGGCCCCTCCGCCTCCGCGAACGTCGTCTGGCGGTGGGAGTGACCTACTCCCGCTCCCGGTACCCCATCACCACGAGCAGGCACGGCCCGGCGGCGATGACGTTCATGCCGAGCGCCTCGGCGGTGCGGATGGCCGCCTCGCTCTCGGCCCCGGGCTGCATCCAGACGTGCTTCACGCCGGCGGCGTGCGCCTCGCGCACCACCTGCTCGGTGGCGGCGGGAGGCGTGATGACGGAGATGGCGGTGACGGGCTCCGGCAGTGCCGCGAGCGACGTGTAGGCCCTGAGCCCCTCGACCTCGGGGGCCTTCGGGTTCACCGGGAAGACCTTCCGCCCGTGCTGCTGGTAGCAGCGGAGGACCTTGTTGCCGTACTTCGACCGGTCGGTGCTCGCGCCGAC
The DNA here is from genome assembly GCA_049586815.1 of Anaeromyxobacteraceae bacterium. Taxonomy (GTDB): domain Bacteria; phylum Myxococcota; class Myxococcia; order Myxococcales; family Anaeromyxobacteraceae; genus CAIOAK01. The sequence goes on along the minus strand of JBAVCR010000289.1, from coordinate 1,883 downwards.
GACCGCGAAGGACGGGGACGCGAGGAAGTCCTGGATGGGGTCGGACATGGCTACTTCGCGGGGATCCTGCAGGCGGTCTTCGCGCCCGGGATGTGGCAGACCGGACAGAACCCGGTGAGCCCGGTGAGGAGCGGCGCGAGGCCCACCCAGCCCCAGGGCGAGTGCGGTCCCGCCACCGCGAGCGACACGAGGCCAAGCCCCACCACCACGCGGATCACCCTGCTCGCCGTTCCATCGATCGTCATCGTGACTCTCCTTGTGGAGCGTGTGAGCCGGGAACGCCCGGAAGGGTTCGGGAAGATCCGGGGGCCCGTCCTACGGCCGGACCCTGGCGAGAAAGCTCGTCCCCGTGCCGGACTCGACGCCGAAGTACTCCGCGACGGTCGCTCCCAGGTCGGCGAAGCTCTCCCGCGTCCCGAGCGCCACCCCGGGCGCGCCCGGGGAGGTGGCGAGGAGCGGAACGTACTCCCGCGAGTGGTCGGTGGAAGGGGTGGTGGGGTCGCAGCCGTGGTCCGCCGTGAGCACGAGCACGTCCCCCTCCCGGAGACCGGCGAGGAGCGGCGGCAGGCCCCGGTCCATCTCCTCGAGCGCGCGGGCGTAGCCCCGCGCGTCGTTGCGGTGGCCGTAGAGCATGTCGAAGTCGACCAGGTTCGCGAAGAGGAGCCCGCGGGGGAGCCGTTCCAGGACCTCCGCGGCGCGGCGGAGCCCGTCGGCGTTGCCCTCGGTGTGGATGTCCTCCCCGATGCCGCGCCGGTCGTAGATGTCGCCGATCTTGCCCACGCCCACCACCGGCACGCCGGCGGCGGCGAGACGCTCGAGCACGGTCGGGCGCGGCGGCGCCATCGAGAAGTCCTTCCGGTCGTAGGTGCGCCGGTAGCTCCCCGGCTTCCCGACGAAGGGGCGCGCGATGACGCGGGCCACGTGGAACGGGTCGAGGATCCGCCGGGCCTCCCGGCACCAGGCGTAGAGCGTCTCGAGCGGAACGGTCTCCGCGTGGGCCGCCACCTGGAACACCGAGTCGGCCGACGTGTAGACGATGGGCTTTCCGGTGCGCTGGTGCTCCTCTCCCAGCTCCTCGATGATCTGCGTCCCGCTCGCCGCCCGGTTGGCGAGGAAGCCCGGGGCTCCGGTGGCCGCGAGCCAGGGGTCGAGGACCTCGGGAGGGAAGCCCCGGGGAAAGAGCGCGAACGGCTCCTCGAGCACGACGCCCATCATCTCCCAGTGACCCGTGGTCGTGTCCTTCCCGGGGGAGCGCTCGGCCATGCGCCCGAAGGAGGCGGTGGGCCGGGCCACCGGGGGCACGCCCTGGATGGCGGCGACGTTGCCGAGCCCCATGGACCCGAGGACCGGGAGCGAGAGCCCTCCAGCGGCGCGGGCCGTGTTGCCGAGCGTGTCGGACCCGGCATCGCCGTAGGCCGCCGCGTCGGGCATCGCGCCGGCGCCCACGCTGTCCGCCACCAGGATGACGAACCGGCCGGCCATCACGGTTCCTTCGCCCCGAACTTCCCCTCCACGATGGCGGGGCCGGAGCTCGTGCCGATGCGGTCGGCGCCGGCGCGGACCATCCGGAGCGCGTCGTCGGCGGTCCGGATGCCCCCGGACGCCTTCACCCCGACCGCGGGGCCGACCGAGGCGCGCAGCAGCGCCACGTCCTCCTCGCTGGCGCCGCCGCCGGCGTAGCCGGTGGAGGTCTTCACCCATGCGGCGCCGGCCGCCTCGGCGAGCGCGCAGGCCGCGACCTTCTCGTCGCGGGTAAGGCGGGAGGTCTCGAGGATCACCTTCACCGGCACGCGGGCCGCGAGGACCACCTCGGCGAGGTCGCGCAGCACGCCCCGGTTGTCGCGGGCCGCGAGCGCGGCCCGGCCCAGCACCACGTCCACCTC
>JBAVCR010000288.1:0-3839 GCA_049586815.1 Anaeromyxobacteraceae bacterium | reverse complement strand
TCCTCGACCTCGACGGGTTCAAGGCGGTGAACGACGCCCACGGGCACGCCGCCGGCGACGAGGTGCTCCGGGAGGTGGCGCGCCGGCTGCGGGGGACGATGCGCGGCGGCGACACAGCGGCCCGGATCGGGGGGGACGAGTTCGTGCTCCTGCTCTCCGGGGCCCGCAACCACGGCGAGGTCGAGCGGGCGCTCGAGCGTCTCGCCGCGGTCGTGGCCCAGCCCTACCGGGTCGGGGACCGGGACACCGTCCAGATCAGCGCCAGCGTCGGCGTGGCGGCCTTCCCCGAGCACGCGGCCGACCCGCAGGCGCTGCTGCGCAAGGCCGACGAGGCCATGTACGCAGCGAAGGCCCGGAGCAAGGGCGCCTTCGCCTGGTACCCGGGGTCCTAGGGGCGGGCGCCCCCTTTCACGGCGAGTCCCAGACGTTCTCGAGGAAGGCCCGCTCCGAACGCTCCTCGGGAGTCTCCTGCTGGGCGGGCTCCATGCTCGCCGCGCCGTTCGGGACCTCCTCCACCCGGATGGTGTCCGTGGCGGCGTCCTTCGGCGCCGGGGCGGCCTCCTTCGTCGCCATCGCGGAGCCGGACGCGTCGCCGGGGTCGTCCGCCCGGGCGGGCGGGTCGTCGGCGGCAGCGACCTGGAACTGGAGCAGCAGTGCTGCGGCGACGATGGACATGCCGATCCTCTTCATGCGCGTCTCCTCACCGCTTCCCCTCCCGGGCAGCGGCACGGGGGGACCACTAGGAGCGCGGGCCGGCGCCGGCCCGGGCCATGCGGGGCGACCCCTCCCGGCTGCACGACACGGGGGGTAAAAATTGTCGATGTGCGCGGAAGGCCGGCCTAGGGGCCGTCGCGCCAGGGCGTGCTCGCCCGGAGCGCCGCCAGGATGGCCCGGGAGCTCGGCGAGCGGTTCAGCGTGTAGAAGTGGATCCCCGGCGCGCCGCGGCGCAGGAGGTCGGCGCTCTGGAGGCTCGAGTAGGCCACGCCGAGCTGCATGGAGGCGTCGGGGTCGCTCCTCCGCACCTGCATGGCGGCGCGCAGCGGCGGCGGGATGGAGGCGCCGCACATCGCGGTGAAGCGCTCGATCTGGTCGACGCTGGTGAGCGGCATCACGCCCGGCATGATCGGCTGCGCGATGCCGGCAGCGCGCGCCCGCTCCACGAAGCGGAAGTAGTGGGCGTTGTCGAAGAGCAGCTGGGTGACGAGGAAGTCGACGCCGGCGTCCACCTTCGTCTTGAGGTTCGCGAGGTCGCGGGCGAGGTCGCGGTTCTCCGGGTGCCCCTCGGGGTAGGCGGCGGCCCCCACGCAGAAGGCCCACCGCTCCGGGTGCGCCCGCACGAAGGCGACGAGGTCGCTCGCGTGGGCGAAGCCGTCGGGATGGGGCACGAACGTGCGCTCCCCCTTCGGCGGGTCGCCGCGGAGCAGGAGCACGTTCTGCACGCCGGCCCCGGCGAACTCGTCGAGGACGCCCGCCAGCTCGTCGCGGGACGAGCCCACGCAGGTGACGTGGGCCACCGGCTCCACCTCGTGGTCGCGCTTCAGGCGCTTCACGAGGTCGATGGTGCGGGCCCGCTCGGAGCCGCCCGCGCCGTAGGTCACCGAGACGAACCCGGGGCCGAGCGGGCGCAGGGCCTCCACCGTCTGGAGGAGCTGCCGCTCCCCCTCGTCGGTGCGGGGCGGGAAGAACTCGAAGGAGAAGACCGGCTCGCCCCGTTCCCGGGCGAAGCGGAGGATGTCCGTGACCTTCACAGGGGCGCGAGTATATTCCGCCCGGGAGGACGCGGCGAGAATGAGCACGGAGAAGCCCGCCCGGGCGGCGCGCTACATCACCCCGGAGGGCTTCCGGCGCATCGCCGCCGAGCACGCACGCATCTGGACGGTCTCGCGCCCCCGGGTGGTCGCCGAGGTGGAGGCGGCCGCCGCGCTCGGCGACCGCAGCGAGAACGCCGAGTACGTCTACGGGAAGAAGAAGCTGCGCGAGCTCGACCGGCGGCTGCGCGAGCTCTCCGAGCGCATGGACTCCCTCACCGTCGTCGATCCCCGCCCCCACCCCTCCGGGCGGGCGTACTTCGGCGCCTGGGTCACGCTCGAGCAGGAGGACGGCACCGAGCGCCGCTACCGGCTGGTCGGGCCGGACGAGTTCGACGTCGAGGCCGGGCTCATCAGCGTCGACGCCCCGCTCGGAAGGGCGCTCCTCGGGAAGCGCGAGGGGGACGTCGTGGTGGTCCGGCGCCCCGCCGGCGCCGTGGAGGTCACGATCGTGGAGGTGGACTGGGAGGACCGGACGTGAACGACCGGCCCGATCTCGTCCGGGACCGGGGCGCCCAGCAGGCGCTTCTCGCCCGCTTCGTGCGGGAGCGCCCCACCGCGCTCCTCCTCGACGAGGCGGCCCCGGCGATCCTCGACGTCTTCTCCGGGAAGGTCCTGCCGCTCGACTGGGGCCAGGTGGAGGCCGTCGCCGAGGGGCGAAACCGGGACACCGGGGCGCCCTACGTGGCGCTGCTGCGCGACGACGGGCGGCAGGTCATCCTCGCCGACGTGGGCGTGGCCTTCGAGCCGGTCACGCTCGCCACCGGGCCGCTCGCCGGGCTGCCGCCGCTGGTGTGCTTCCGGGATCTCGCCGCCACCGCCGGGCGCATCGAGCACCTGCTCGTCGACCACCCCGGCGAGCCGGTCACCCGCGACCACCTCGACCTCTTCCTCTTCCTGCTCGCGGTGGTGGACGGCGCGCGCGCGGTGGGATTCGAGGTCTCCACCGAGGAACGGCGCCTCGAGCGCATCCTGGGCGAGATCGAGGCGCGCCGCTCGCCGGGCGGAGAGGCCGACGACTCCTAGCCGGCCGGCGGCGCCTCCGACATCTCGATGATCCGCGCCCAGAGCGCGTCGGAGCCGGTGCCCTCCACCGCCGAGAACGGGATGGCCGAGCCGCGCGGGAGCCCCAGGTCCTTCTCGGCGGCGCCCAGCGCGGGGAGGCGCTGGTTGCGCGACAGCTTGTCCATCTTCGTCACCGCCACGACCACCGGACGCCCCGTGGAGCGCAGGAACCCGAGCGCCTCGTGGTCGCTCGGCTGGGGCTCGTGGCGCCCGTCGACGATGAGCACCACCGCCCGGAGCGGCTCGCGCTCCCGCAGGTAGGTCTCGATCATCCCCACCCACCTGTCGCGCTCCGCCTTCGACACCTTGGCGTAGCCGTAGCCGGGGAGGTCGGCGAAGCGGATGCGCGCCACCTTGCGCGCGCCGGACGGCTGCACCTCGAGCTCGAAGAACTGCAGCGCGCGCGTGCGGCCAGGCGTGTTCGAGACCCGGGCCAGCCCGGGCTTGCGCGACAGCGCGTTCAGCATGGAGGACTTGCCGACGTTGCTGCGCCCCACGAAGGCGAACTCGGGCACCCCCTGCGGCGGGGGCCACTCGGGGCGGTTCACCGCGGTGCGGAGGAAGTCGGCGCGAAAGACGCGAAAGGGCATGGCGCGACTATAATGCCTCATGCTCCGGCGCCACCTGCCCCTCGCGGCAATCTCCCTCCTCCTCGCCCTTCCCGGGACGGCGCTGGCCCGCTCCTGGCAGGGGATCACGCCGGGCCAGAGCACCCAGGCCGACGTGATCGCCCGGTTCGGCGAGCCCTCCACCCAGGGCAAGCTCGAGGGGCGCACCGCGCTCGTCTTCAAGGGCGACCAGGCCATCGCCGGCACGCGGCAGGCGCAGTTCCTGGTCGGGGACGACGGCCGCGTGGCCGAGATCAACGTCTTCCCGGCCTCGCCGCTCGAGAAGGACGCGGTGCTCGGCACCTTCGGCAGGGACCCGCAGAAGACCTTCACCGACGACTTCCGGACCGTCTGGCTC
>JBAVCR010000287.1:0-1542 GCA_049586815.1 Anaeromyxobacteraceae bacterium | reverse complement strand
AGCCAGCGGGGCGCGGGCGAGAGCGCGGCGCGACGTGGCGCGGGGAGCATGGCCGCGAGGGTCGCCGCCTGGGCCGCCGAGAGGTCCCGGGCGCTCACGTGGAACCAGTGGCGCGCCGCGGCCTCGGCGCCGAAGACGCCGTTTCCCCATTCGGCGACGTCGAGGTAGAGCGTCAGGATGCGCCGCTTGGGGAGCGTGCGCTCGAGCTTCACGGCCAGCATCGCCTCGCGGATCTTCCGGAGGTAGCTGCGCTCCGTGCCGAGCCAGAGGTTCTTGGCGAGCTGCTGGGTGATGGTGGAGGCGCCGCGAACGGTGTGGCCCGCCTTCCAGTTCTGCTCCGCGGCCTTCTGCATCTCGTCCCAGTCGAAGCCGGCGTGGCCCCAGAAGGAGGCATCCTCCGAGGCGAGCACCGCCCGGACCAGGCGGGGGGAGATGCGGTCGAGGGTGACCGGCCGGTAGTCCGGCCGGAACGGCCGGCCGTCGCGGGCCGCCTCGGCGCGGCGCTGCTCGATGAGCGCGGTGGTCGGGGGAGGGCGGGTCGCGAGCGGCGCCGGGTCGGGGAGCGACCGCCAGAGGAGGAGGGCGAGGAGGACCCCCAGGAGCAGGAGCCCGGCCGCCACCGCGGCGATGCGGAGCAACGGACGGCCCCGGCGGGTCCCTCGCCGCCCCGGCTCCGCCCTGCGTCCCTTCCCGGCCACGCCGGTTCCCTATCAGGGTTGGCTCCTCCGGGGAACGCCCTCCGACAAGGGCGAGCGTCCGGGACGGAGCGGGATTACAAGCCAGGAAACTCCAGACGAGCGGCCCGCGGTGCCGCGGAGGCAATCGACATGAGCGTGAAGGCCTACAAGCCCCAGGACTTCTCCAAGGTGCGCGGACTCGCCGGCATCTCCAACGACCAGATCGAGGAGCACCTCAAGCTGTACGAGGGCTACGTGAAGCGCGTGAACGCCCTCACCGAGAAGCTCGAGGCGCTCGCCAAGGACGGCAAGGCGTCGGGCGCCGACCCGGTCTACGCCGAGCTCACCCGCCGCCTCGGCTTCGAGTACGGCGGCGTCGTGAACCACGAGTACTACTTCGGCAACCTCACCGCCGGCGCCCAGGCCGAGCCGCCCGCCGGCTCGAAGCTCGCGAAGGCCATCGAGGCCTCGTTCGGGAGCATCTCGACCTACCTCGCCGACTTCAAGGCCATCGCCACCATGCCGGGCATCGGCTGGGCCATGACCTTCCAGGACCCGAACACCGGCTGGCTCTCCAACCAGTTCGTCACCCTGCACGAGAACGGCGTCCCTCCCGGCTTCCGGGTGGTCGTGGCCCTCGACGGCTGGGAGCACGCCTTCATGCGCGACTACAAGGCGTTCGAGCGGGGCAAGTACGTGGAGGCGTTCTTCAAGAACGTCGACTGGGCGGCCGTCGAGTCCCGCCTGAAGTAGCCGGCACCCCCGCTTCCCGCGCGCCCGCGCCGCCTCGCCCCCGCCGGGCGGGACGCCGCGGGCGCAATCGTTTCCGGCCATGCCCCGTCCGCGCCCCGTTCCCGCGCCCGCC
>JBAVCR010000286.1:0-4667 GCA_049586815.1 Anaeromyxobacteraceae bacterium | reverse complement strand
GTACCACCACGAGGCCGCGGCGGCCGCCGCGCTCGCCACCACCACCGCCCAGAACCGCGGCCCGCTCGCCACGACCCAGAGTGAAGGGTGCAAGGTGTCGAGGTAGCGCTTCGTGACCGGCCACTGGAGCGCGAAGCTGGCGACGACGACGAGCCCGGCCACGGCCACCACGCCGATCGACCGCCAGGGGCGCTCCGACGCCGGGAGACGGTAGGCCTGCCACGCCGCCGCCACCCCCACCGGGACGAGCGCCACCGCCCGGTAGTGGAGCATCCCCGCCGCGGCGAGCCAGAGGAGCGCCGGCCCCGGCCTGCGCCGGTGCACCTCCCGCAGGGCGAGCGCGCCAGCCCCCAGGAAGGCCGGGTCGTAGAACCCCTGGAGGGCGAGGCGCACGAGGTACACCCAGGCGATCATCCCCACCACCGCCCGGCCGCCGGGCGGCAGGTCGGCGAGCAGCGCGAACATGGCGAGCATCGCCAGGTGGGCGACGACGAGCATCCAGAGGACGCCCACGCGGCCGAAGGTCTCCTGGCTCATGGGCACGTACCGGCCGACGAGCGCCGTGGGCAGGAAGACCGCGAAGACGCCCGGCGGGTAGTTGGCCGGCATCTGCGGCCAGGCCCCCGTCTCCTGCGGGTAGGCGACGCCGCGCGAGGACTCGGCGAGCGGCATCCGGTACACGTCGAGCGGGCGATGCAGGAAGACCCAGGTGAGGTGGGCGTGGTGCAGGTGGTCGGTGTAGCCGGCCGACAGGTCGCCGTACGGGCTCGCGTTCGTGAGCGGCACGAGCGCGGTGAGGCCGAGGGAGACGGCGACGAGCGCGAGGAGCGCGCGGCGCGGCGGCTTCGCCACGGTCAGGCCCGCTCGGCGCTCACCAGCATGTTGTCGCCCAGGTTCACCGGGATGGGCCAGGAGGTGGGCACCACCCGGGCGAGCGCGCGCGCCACCGGGGAGAGCGCCGGGAAGCTCGCCCCCAGCTTGCGGAGCAGGTAGCCGGCCGACACCGTGTGGCTGTAGGTGCGGATCTCCCGGACCCGGAATCCGGCCTCCTCGAGCAGCGCCGAGATGGTGGGCCGGTCGAAGTAGACGAGGTGCATGTCCATGAGCCACGGCCAGCGGGGGCCGAGCAGGCGGGCCACGAGGCTGCCGGTGTCGATGGTGGAGAGGTAGAGCCGCCCGCCCGGGGCGAGCAGCGTGCGGGCCGCCGCCAGCTCCTCGCGGGGGTCGGGCAGGTGCTCCACCACGTCCCACAGGGTGAGGACCTCGTAGCGATCGGCCGACGCGGCGCGGACCTCGAGCGGGTCGGTGTGGACCGGGAAGCCGAGCGACCGTGCGTGGTCCGCGGCCCACCGGGAGAGCTCGAGCCCCTCGGCCCGGAACCCCTGCTCCCGGGCCACCTCGAGGAAGTAGCCGCAGTAGGCCCCCACGTCGAGCAGGCGCCGCCCGCCGGCCGGGCCGAGCGCCCGGATCACCTTCCGGAACGTGAGGATGCGGTTCTCCCTCTCGGCCATGTAGAGGGGGTCGACCACCCCGGCGTAGGCCTCCTCGAGGGCTTCGGCCGAGGGCATGGGCCACTGGAAGAGCAGGCCGCAGTCGTCGCAGGCGTAGATGGGGGGATGGTGCCGGTGACCGAAGCTCGTGCAGCGCCAGGCCCCGGCGTCGAGCGCCGCCTTCTCCCCCCGCGCCGGGAAGCGCAAGGAGAGCCGCGCGTCCCCGCAGAGGACGCACCGGTCCGGAACGGGGGCGAGCGGCCGGACCGGTTCCCGGGTCATGGCGGCGGATTGCTTCACGCGGGCGACCCAATAACACCGGTGGCCCGCCCCGCCAAGCGCCCTTGCCGCTCCCGGGGTCCCTGCTAGAGTCCCCCGAGGAGGCTCAACATGACGAAGGTCCTGGCGATGATCCTCGCGGGCGGCGAGGGGCGGCGGCTCGATCCGCTCACCCGGGAGCGCGCCAAGCCGGCCGTTCCCTTCGGGGGGCGCTACCGCATCATCGACTTCGTCCTCTCCAACTTCGCCAACTCCGGCATCGTCCGGATGAAGGTGCTCGTCCAGTACAAGTCGGACTCGCTCAACACCCACGTGCAGCGGGCCTGGCGCCTCACCTCGCTCCTCAACGAGTACGTGGAGATCGTCCCGGCGCAGATGCGCTACGGCCCGAAGTGGTTCGAGGGCTCCGCCGACGCCATCTACCAGAACCTGAACATCATCACCGACGAGGAGCCCGACTACACCTTCGTCTTCGGCGCCGACCACGTCTACCGCATGGACGTGCGGCAGATGCTCGACTACCACACCGGCAACCAGGCCGACCTGACCGTGGCCGCCATCCCGGTGCCGCGCGCCGAGGCCTCCGACTTCGGCATCATCGAGATGGCCCCCGACGGCCGGATGATCGGCTTCGTCGAGAAGCCGAAGCCCGGGACCGAGAAGACCATGCCGGGCGACGACACCCGCTGCCTGGCCTCGATGGGGAACTACCTCTTCACCACCGACGCGCTGGTCCAGGAGATCGTGCGCGACGCCGGCGACGCCGCCTCGGCCCACGACTTCGGGAAGTCGATCGTCACCTCGATGCACGCCCGCAAGCGGGTCTTCGTCTACGACTTCATGAACAACGTCGTGCCCGGCCAGTCGGAGAAGGAGCGGGGCTACTGGCGTGACGTGGGCAGCCTCGACGCCTACTACCAGTCGAACATGGACCTGGTGGCGGTGGACCCCATCTTCTCGCTCTACAACTTCGAGTGGCCCATCTTCACCATCCGCTACAACTACCCGCCGGCCAAGTTCGTCTTCAACAACGAGAAGGAGCGGCGCATCGGCCACGCCACCGACTCGCTCATCTCGGAGGGCTGCATCATCTCCGGCGGCCACGTCCACCACTCCATCGTCTCGCCGCGGGTGCGCATCAACAGCTACGCCTACGTGGAGGGGTCGATCCTCTTCGAGGACGTGAACGTGGGCCGGCACTGCAAGATCCGCCGCGCCATCATCGACAAGCACGTCGACATCCCGCCCGGGACGGTCATCGGCTACGACCCCGAGGAGGACCGCGCCCGCTTCCAGGTCACCGAGAGCGGCGTGGTGGTCATCCCCAAGGGGATGCGGATCGAGCCGAAGGGCTAGCGGCCCGTTAAGAGGGTGGGTGATGCCCACCTTCCTCGCCCTCGCGGCCGGCCTGGCGCTCGCCGCCACGCCCTCCGACGTCCCCTCCATCCCCTACGAGCAGTTCCGGCTGCCGAACGGGCTCAACGTCATCCTCTCCGTCGACCACACCGCGCCGCTCGTGGGCGTGGAGGTGCTCTACGACGTGGGATCGAAGGACGAGAAGCCTGGCCGCACCGGCTTCGCCCACCTCTACGAGCACCTCATGTTCCAGGGCACCGAGAACCTCCCCAAGGGCGAGGCCGACCGGCTCATCGAGGCCTCCGGCGGCTCCGGGAACGGGGCGACCAGCCCCGATCGCACCCAGTACTGGGAACAGGTGCCGGCGAACGCGCTCGAGCAGATGCTCTTCATCCAGGCGGAGCGGATGGGCCACCTCCTGCCCACCCTCGACCAGGCGAAGCTCGACAACCAGCGCGAGGTGGTGCGCAACGAGCGGCGCGAGAACTACGAGATGAAGCCCTACGGGCTCGCCTGGAAGGCGCTGCTCGAGAACCTCTGGAACCCCGAGTTCCCCTACCACTGGCAGCCCATCGGCTCCCACGAGGACCTCCAGGCCGCCTCGCTCGCCGACGTCCGGGAGTTCTTCCACCGCTGGTACGGGCCGGGGAACGCCTCCCTCGCCATCGTGGGCGACATCGACCCGGTGAAGACGCGCGCCCTCGTCGAGAAGTACTTCGGCGGGATCCCCCGGGCCGACCCGCCGCGCCGGGAGGTGGCCCCGCCCGCGCCGCTCACCGGGGAGAAGGTGGTCACGCTCCCCGACGACGTCCAGCTGCCGCGCCTCTACCTCGCCTGGCAGTCGCCGAAGGAGTACGCCGACGGCGACGCCGCGCTCGAGGTCCTCGGCGACATCCTCACCTCCGGCAAGTCGAGCCGGCTCCAGAAGCGGCTCGTGATGGACGAGCGCATCGCCCAGAGCGTCATGGCCGGACAGCAGTCGCAGTCGCTCGCCGGGATGTTCATGGTGGTGGCGACGCCCAAGCCGGGCGTCCCGGTCGACCGGATCCGCGCCGCCATCGACGAGGAGCTCGCGCGCATCGCCCGCGACGGGCCGACGCAGGAGGAGCTCCAGCGCGCCAAGAACCGCGTCGAGGCCCAGGTGATCTTCGGCCTCGAGCCGGTGGGCGGCTTCGGCGGGCGGGCCTCGCACCTCAACAGCTACTACTGGGAGCGCGGCGACCCGGGCTACCTCGGGAAGGACCTGGAGCGGCTGCGCGTCCTCACGCCCGAGGACGTGCGCGCCGCCGCCGCGAAGTACCTGCCGAAGGACCGGCGCGTGGCCCTCACGGTCGTGCCGCGCCCGCCGGCCCCGCCCGCAGCGCCGGCTCCCGCCTCGGGTGCGGCTCCCGCTCCGGCCTCGACCCCCGCTCCTGCGAAGGAGGCGAAGTGATGCGCGCCCGGAAGCTCCCTGCGCTCGCCGCACTCGTCGCCCTCTCCGTCCTCTCCGCCTGCGCGACCGCGCCCGCGAGGCCCGAGGCGCCCCAGCCCGCGGCCCCGGCC
>JBAVCR010000285.1:0-3495 GCA_049586815.1 Anaeromyxobacteraceae bacterium | reverse complement strand
GGCCGCCACCGTCCGCGCCCCCGCGCGCGCCGCCCCCGGGGACGGCTCGGGCTCCTCGGCCCCGGCCGCCTCCTGGTAGCGCAGCACGACGTCGTCGGGGTCGAGCCCGACGGCGGCAGCGTAGCTGCGAAGGTAGCCCACGAGGTAGCCCCGCGGCGGCATGCGCTCCGGGTCCCCCGACTCGACGGCCTCGATGACCGCCGGGGCGAGCCGCGTCACGCGGACCACGTCCTCCGGGGAGAGCCCGCGCAGCTCCCGCTCCCGAAGCAGGTAGCGGCCGAAGGCACGCACCGCCTCGGCGCGGGGGTCACCCACCGGTTCGGGAGGGGCGGCGGTCACCGCAGCTGCTCACCGCTCTTCTTGCAGTCGTCGCCGAGCGGCGTGCCCTCGGCCAGCTCGGCGCACCTCTGGAAGGCATCGCGGGCCCGCCCGGCCTGGCCGGTGCGCAGGAGCGCGCCCCCCAGGAGCTGCTGGGCGTCGGCGGCCTTGTCGCAGTTCCTGGCGTACTGCTCGAACGAGGTGACCGCGTCCTTCGCCTGGTTGTCGAGGAGCTGGAGCCGCCCGAGCTCGCGCCATCCCTGGCAGTAGCGGGGCTGGAAGTTGAGGCACGCCTTCATCTCGGCGATGCCCTCCTCCTTCTTGCCCATTCGCCACAGCGCCTGGCCCTTGTTGCACCGGGCGACCCAGGGCTCCCGGTACATCATGATGGAGGCGGCGGTGTCGAACTCCTTCACGGCCTCCTCGAGCCGCCCGGTCTTGGCGAGCAGCTGCCCGAGGTTGTTGTGCGCCTCGGCGAGGCCGGGCTTGAGGAGGATGGCCTTGCGATACTCGGCCTCGGCCTCGTCGAGCCGGCCGAAGGCCAGCTCGAGGACCACCCCGCGTCCCATGTGGGCCTCGGCCAGGTCCGGATCGAGCTTCAGGGCCTCGTCGTACGACTTGAGCGCCTCCTGCGAGCGCCCTCCCCGGATCGCCTCGGCCCCGAGGTCGGCGTGGACGACGGCGGTCTCCTTGTCGCGCGAGCTCGCGCCGTGGGCGCAGGCAGAGGCGAGGAGGAGGAGGAGGAAGGCGACGGCGATGGTCTTCGGGGATCGGGGAGCCATGGTCAGACGCTCGCCATGAGGCGCGCGATGCGCTCGGAGGGGGGGCGCGCCGCCTCGCCCTCGGCCGGTCCGGCGACGGCGCGCGGCTCCTGGAAGAGCGGCACCCGCTTCAGCGTCTCGACCTGCTGGGCGTGGGCCAGGTTCCGGAAGTTCAGGTTGTCGAGCATGAAACCCATCGACTCGAGGAAGTGGAGCCCCTCGATCTCCACCCGGCGGTACTCCTCCATCTCGAGCTCGCGCCGGTCGCTCACGTAGACCACGTTCTCCCCGGTCTTGGGCAGGAAGAGGGACACGAAGATGGAGAAGGTGCCGGTGGGGTTGCGCAGGCCGCAGAGGAATCCCTGCACCGCCTGCGGCTCCTTGCCCGGAATGGAGACCTGCGGCTGGTTGATGCTCTCCACGAGCGCGACCACCTGGTCGCGGGTCGCGGGGATGAAGCGGATGCTCGGATCGGGCTCGAACACGCTGCTCCTCGTCGCGCGGGCTGGCGCGACCGTCCTTTCGGCACGCTTCCCGGTAGCTAGCGCCCAGGGAGCGCGCGCGTCAAGTTCCCCGGAGCTACACGCCCCGTGCCTCCGCGCCCCAGATGACCTTGTGCAGCTGGAGGTTCAACCGGGCGTCGATGCCGCTCTCCAGGATCCAGCGGGAGAGGTCCGCCGGATCGACGCGCCCGAGGACCGGGCCGACGAGCACCGTGACCCGCCCCGCGAGGCCGTGCCGCCGGATCACGTCGACGGACCAGCGGAAGTCCTCCTCCGAGGAGACGACGAACTTCACCTCGTCGTGGGGGCGGAGCCCGCCGAGCCAGCCGAGATCGACGGCGGGCTCTCCCGACCCGGGGGTCTTCACGTCGGCGATGCGGATCACCGCGTCGGGAAGCGCGTCGGTGGGGAGCTGGCCGTGGGTCTCCACGGCGACCTCGTACCCGCGGTCGAGGAGCTCCCGGGCCAGCGCGGGGAGCTCGCGCTGGAGGAGGGGCTCCCCGCCGGTGAGGAGGACGAAGCGGCAGGGGAAGCGGGCGACCTCGGCGAGGATCTCCTCGCGGGTCGCCTCCCGACCCCCGGTGAAGGCGTAGGCCGTGTCGCAGTAGTTGCAGCGCAGGTCGCATCCGGTGAAGCGCACGAACACGCAGGGGCGCCCCGCGCGCGTGCCCTCCCCCTGGATGCTGTGGAAGATCTCGGTGACCCGCATGGCTGCGACCGGCCCCGGATCCTACTTGCGCGCACGCTCCTGGGCGAGGGCCTCGATGCGGTCGGCGATCTCGTCGATGCGCTTGCGCAGCGCCGCGATCTCGTCCCGGGTCGGCACCTTGAACTGGGCCGCCGCGCGGCGGACCCCGTCGTCGATGGCCCGCTCCACCTCGCGCCTCTGCTGGGTGAGCCGCTCGCCGAACTCGCGGGCGTGGTGCTTCACGTCCTCGGGAGTGAGGCCGGCCGACTCGGCGAGGCGGGAGAGGACCTTCTCGGCCTCGCCCTCCGCCGCGTTCAGCCCGAGCAGGGCCTGCGACCACGCTTCCCGGAACTTCGCCTGGAGGTCCGCCATCGGGATTCCCTTCCTGCCTATGCCTGGGCGATCGGCTTCTTGGCCGGCCGGGCGGCCTTGCGCTTCCTCTCGTCGAGGCGCTTCAGGATCTTGTTGATCTCGCGGGAGAGCTCGGCGACCTCCTCGCGGGTGGCCACGCCGAGAAAGCGGAGCGCCTTCTCCTGCAGCGTCTCGAGGCGCTCGGCCGCGTCGACGCGGAACTCCTGGGCCTTGTCCTTCCACTCCTCGGCGCGCTCGCGGCCGACCTCGCGCAGGTGCTCGAGCCGCTCCTTCACCTCGGCCCAGTCCTTCCCCGAGACCTTCTGGAAGCGGGTCTGCACCTCGTGCAGCAGCTTCTGGGCCTCGGCCTCGAGGACCTCGAGGCGGGCCTGGGCCACCTCGACGGACTCGCGGAGGAATCCCTCCACCTTGGTGGCGTTCTTCGCGTTCTTGCTCTTCTGGGTCTCGGCCATCGTCACGACCTCCGTGGGGGGGGTTCGCCCCCCGTCTTGGAGGGGCGTGTCGCAGGAAGTGTATAACGCGCCGCGTTAGACTCGTCAATCGATGGCACTTCTCTTTTCATTCCGTGTCTTTGGCCGTCCCGACCGCCTCGGGCACCGACTGGAAGCCATCCCGGCGCAGGAGCTCCGGCAGCTCCTCGAGCACGCGCCGCGGCAAGGCGGGGCCTCCGTAGATGAGCCCGGTGTAGACCTGGACCAGTGCGGCGCCGGCGCGGATCCGCGCGTAGGCATCGCGAGCGTCCATGATGCCCCCCACTCCCACGATGGGGATGCGTCCCGCCGCGCGCGCGTGGGCGCGCCGGAGCGCGGCGAGGGCCAGCGGCGCGAGCGGGGCACCGGAGAGCCCACCCGCC
>JBAVCR010000284.1:0-9057 GCA_049586815.1 Anaeromyxobacteraceae bacterium | reverse complement strand
CGTCGGGGGCGAGCGGGGCGACGTTCCGCTTCACCCGGAAGCGGTCGAGCGCCCCGGTGAGGATGGCGCCGATGGGGCCGTTCCCGTCGATTCGCGGCATGCGGCCCCGGAGCTTACCTGACCCGTTCGGCCGACGTGCTCCTTCCGGGAGGAGGATGCTCCCTGCAACCGGCGCCCGGACCTTTTCGTGCAAGGTGCAACCCCGTCCCCGGACGCGAAGGGCAAGTGCCCGGATTTGCGGCGCCGCCCCTGGCACGCATCTCGCTCCTCCCCCAGGGCATGACGAACTTTCGAGATCGCCTGTTTCGAGGACCCGGCCGGTACGGGGACCTCGTATGGCGGGTCCTCGCCGGGCTTCTTGTGGTCGCTCTCGCGGGCGTGCTCCTGTGGAGCATGGGCGCCGAGCGCCGCGCCATCCAGGGAATGGACCCGCGCGAGCGGCGCGCCGTCTACGAGCAGGCCTTCGGCGAGCTGAACCGGCTCTGCGGGGCCGGCCCGCGGGACGACGCTCTCGAGAGGCGTTGCCTGGAGCAGATCCGCTTCGTCGTCCAGTTCCCCGAGTGCGACGCACGGTGCCAGGAGATCGCACGCAGCCACGTCCCCCGTCCCACCAAGTGAGGTCCTTCGTGGCCGACTTCGCCTTCGCCCTCGCCACCCTCGTCTTCCTCGCGCTCGCCGTCGCCTTCGTCCGCGCACTCGACCGCATCTAGGAGCCTCCGATGTCCTTCGACTTCGCCGCCGGGATCGGGGTCGCCGCGCTCGTCGCGGCCTACCTGGTCTACGCGCTCTTTCGACCCGAGCGATTCTAGGAACTCCCATGACCCTCGCCGGGTGGCTCCAGATCGGCCTCTTCGCCTTCCTCGTCCTCCTCCTCACGAAGCCCGTCGGGCTCTGGCTGTACCGCGTGTTCGAGAGCCGGGCACGGCCGCTTCCCCGGCTCCTCGGCCCGGTGGAGCGGCTCCTCCTCCGCCTGTGCGGGGTCGACCCGGGACGGGAGCAGGACTGGAAGGAGTACGCGACCTCGCTCCTCGTCTTCAGCGCACTGGGCGTTCTCGTCACCTACGCGCTCCTCCGGCTGCAGGCCGTGCTGCCGGGAAACCCGAACGGCTTCCCGGCGGTGGAGCCGGCGCTCGCGTGGAACACCGCGGTGAGCTTCACGACCAACACCAACTGGCAGGCCTACGCGGGGGAGTCGACGCTCGGCCACCTGTCGCAGATGGCCGCGCTCGCCTGGCACAACTTCACCTCCGCGGCGGCTGGACTCGGCGTGGCCCTCGCGCTCGCGCGCGGGCTGACCCGGCGCGGTGGGCCGGAGGGCGCCCGCAGCCTCGGCAACTTCTGGACCGACTTGCTGCGCTCGATCCTCTACGTGCTCCTGCCGCTCGCCTTCGTGGTGGCCCTCTTCCTCGTATCGCAGGGGGTCGTCCAGACCTTCGCGCCGGACCTCGAGCTCCGGACGATCGAGGGGCTGCGCCAGGTCGTGACGCTCGGCCCGGTGGCCTCCCAGGAGGCCATCAAGATGCTCGGGACGAACGGGGGCGGCTTCTTCAACGCGAACAGCGCCCATCCCTTCGAGAATCCTACACCGCTCGTGAACATGGTCCAGCTGCTTCTCATCTTCCTCCTCCCCGCCGGGCTCACCTACACGTACGGACGGATGGCCCGCGATGGACGCCAGGGATGGGCGCTCCTCGGCGCCATGGCAGCGCTCTTCCTCGCCGGCGTCGCCGTCGCCTACGGCGCGGAGTCCCGCCACAACCCGGCCCTGGCCGGCCTCGGCGTGGAGCAGTCCGCCGGCAACCTGGAAGGCAAGGAGACGCGCTTCGGCGCGGCCGGCTCGGCGCTGTTCGCCACGGTGACCACCGACGCCTCCTGCGGCGCCGTGAACTCCATGCACGACAGCTTCACCCCCCTCGGCGGGCTCGTCCCCATGGTGAACATGCAGCTCGGCGAGGTGGTCTTCGGAGGCGTGGGAGCCGGCCTCTACGGGATGCTCGTCATGGCCATCCTGACCGTCTTCCTTGCCGGGCTCATGGTGGGTCGCACGCCCGAGTACCTGGGCAAGAAGGTGGAGGGGCGGGAGATGAAGCTCGCCGTGCTCTACATCCTCGTCTTCCCGGTCTCGGCGCTCGTGCTCGCCGGGTGGGCGGCCGTCGCCCCCCAGGGGACGTCGGCGCTCGGGAATGCGGGCCCGCACGGCCTCTCCGAGATCCTCTACGCCTTCACGAGCGGGGCGGCGAACAACGGCTCCGCCTTCGCGGGCCTGAACGCCAACACCCCCTTCTGGAACCTGGGGCTCGCGGTCGACATGCTCCTCGGCCGCTTCTTCATGATCGTGCCGGCGCTGGCCATCGGCGGAGCCATGGTGGCGAAGAAGTCCGCTCCTCCCGGCCCGGGAACCTTCCCCACCGGCGGCCCGACCTTCGTCTTGCTCCTCGTGTCGGTGATCCTCGTCGTCGGCGCCCTCACCTTCTTCCCGGCGCTCTCGCTCGGGCCCGTCCTCGAGCACTTCGCGTCCCTGCGCGGAAGGGTGTTCTAGCCATGGCGCCCCGGACCCGGAAGTCGTCGCTCCTCGACCCGTCCCTCCTGAAGGCCGCCGCGATCTCGAGCCTCGTCAAGCTCGACCCGCGCCTCGTGGCGAGGAACCCCGTCATGTTCGTCGTGGAGATCGGCAGCCTCCTCACGACCCTCCTCTGGCTCCGGGACCGCGTCGTCCACCCGGCCGGCGCCGCGCCGGGCTGGTTCACGCTGACCGTGAGCCTGTGGCTCTGGTTCACGGTGGTCTTCGCCAACTTCGCCGAGGCCGTCGCCGAGGGGCGCGGCAAGGCCCAGGCGGACACGCTCCGGAAGATGCGCAAGGACGTGGAGGCCCGGCGGATCGCCGCCGGTCGGGAGGAACTTGTCCCGGCGGCGTCCCTCCGCAAGGGGGACGTCGTGGTGGTGGAGGCCGGCCAGATGATCCCGGGCGACGGCGAGGTGATCGAGGGCGTGGCCTCCGTGAACGAGTCGGCGATCACGGGCGAGTCCGCGCCGGTGATCCGCGAGTCGGGGGGCGACCGGAGCGCCGTCACCGGCGGGACCACTGTCCTCTCCGACCGCATCCTGGTGCGCATCACCGCCAACCCCGGCGAGTCGTTCCTCGACCGCATGATCGGGCTCGTGGAGGGGGCGGCGCGGCAGAAGACCCCGAACGAGATCGCGCTCCACATCCTGCTCGTCGGTCTCACGCTCGTCTTCCTCTTCGCCTGCGTCACCCTCGTCCCCATCGCCGCCTACTCGGGGATCCAGCTCTCGGTCACGGCGGTGGTGGCGCTCCTCGTCTGCCTCATCCCCACCACCATCGGCGGGCTCCTCTCCGCGATCGGCATCGCCGGCATGGACCGGCTGCTCCGGAAGAACGTGCTCGCCATGAGCGGCCGAGCGGTCGAGGCGGCGGGCGACGTGGACGTGCTCCTCCTCGACAAGACCGGGACCATCACGCTCGGGAACCGGATGGCCTCCGATCTCGTCCCGGCCTCCGGCGTCCGCATCGAGGACCTGGCCGACGCCGCCCAGCTCGCCAGCCTGGCGGACGAGACCCCGGAGGGTCGCTCGATCGTGGTGCTCGCGAAGGAACGGTTCGCGCTCCGGGCACCGGCCTCCGGCGCGCAGGCCAGCTTCGTCCCGTTCACGGCACAGACCCGCATGAGCGGGTGCGACGTGGGCGCGCGCGTCATCCGCAAGGGCGCCGTGGACGCGGTGGCCCGCCACGTGGCTGCCCTCGGCGGATCGATGCCGCCCGAGCTCCAGGAGGCCGCGGCCCGCATCGGCGACACGGGAGGGACGCCGCTCGCCGTGGCCGACGGCCCCCGCGTGCTCGGAATCGTCGAGCTGAAGGACGTGGTGAAGGGGGGCATCGCGGAACGGTTCGAGCGCTTCCGGGCCATGGGCATCCGCACCGTGATGATCACCGGGGACAACCCCCGCACCGCGGCGGCCATCGCGCGGGAGGCCGGCGTCGACGACTTCCTCGCCGAGGCGACTCCGGAGGCCAAGATGCGGCTCATCCAGGAGGAGCAGGCGAAGGGCAAGCTCGTCGCCATGACCGGCGATGGGACGAACGACGCTCCCGCCCTCGCCCAGGCCGACGTCGGGGTGGCCATGAACACCGGGACCCAGGCCGCCAAGGAGGCCGGGAACATGGTGGACCTCGACTCGAACCCCACCAAGCTCCTGGAGGTCGTGGAGGTCGGCAAGCAGCTCCTCATGACCCGGGGCACGCTCACCACGTTCTCCATCGCGAACGACGTGGCCAAGTACTTCGCCATCCTCCCGGCGCTCTTCGTCGCCGCCTGGCCGGAGATGGCGCCGCTCGACGTGATGCACCTCTCTTCGCCCTACAGCGCCATCCTCTCGGCGGTGATCTTCAACGCCCTCGTCATCGTGCTCCTCATCCCCCTCGCGCTCCGGGGTGTGCGGTACCGTCCGCTGGGCGCCGCGGCGGTCCTCCGCCGCTCCCTCCTCGTCTTCGGCCTGGGCGGGGTGGTGGCCCCGTTCGTGGGAATCAAGCTCATCGACATGGCGCTCGCCGCTGTCGGCGTGGCCTGAGGAGATCCAGTGCGCGAACTGCTCCAGGTCTCGGTCCGGGTGACGGTGGTCACCCTCCTGCTCACCGGTCTCGTCTACCCGCTCGCCGTCACGGGCGTGGCGCGCATCGTGTTCCCGCGCCGCGCCGGGGGCAGCCTGATCGTCGACGCCTCGGGGCGCCCGGTGGGATCGGAGCTCCTCGCGCAGGGCTTCCGGTCGCCGGCCTACTTCCAGCCCCGGCCCTCGGCGGCCGGGGAGGCGGGGTACGACCCCAGGGCGTCGGGCGGCTCCAACCTCGGCCCCACCTCGGCGAAGCTCCGGGAGCGCGTGACGGCCGACCTGGCCCGGCTCCGGGCCGCGAACCCGTCCGCAACGGAGACCGTGCCCGCCGAGCTCGTCACCACGTCGGCAAGCGGCCTCGACCCGCACCTCTCCCCGGTCGGGGCGCTCTGGCAGGTCGAGCGCGTGGCGGCCGCCCGGGGGCTCGCCGCCTCCCGCGTTCGCAGCCTCGTCGAGGAATCCGTGGAAGGACGCGACCTCGGCGTTCTCGGCGAGCCCCGGGTGAACGTGCTCCTGCTCAACCTCGCGCTCGACCGGCAGTTCGGGCGCCCGGCTCCGGCTCCGAAGGGGTAAGAATGTCGCCATGACGGGCCCCGCGCGGCAGCGCCCGGAAGACTTCCTCGAGCTCGTCGAGCGCTCGCGGCGCGGGAAGCTCAAGCTCTACGTCGGCTTCGCCGCAGGCGTCGGCAAGACCTGGCGGATGCTCGAGGAGGCCCATGCGCTGCGGAGGCGCGGCGTGGACGTGGTGGGGGCGCTCGTCGAGACCCACGGCCGCGCCGAGACCGAGGCGCTCGTCGGCGACCTGGAGATGGTTCCCCGACGCCGGGTGGAGTACCGCGGCGTCGCGGTCGAGGAGATGGACCTCGACGCGGTCCTGGCCCGCAAGCCCACGGTGGCCATCGTCGACGAGATTCCGCAGACGAACGCCCCGGGCTCCCGCCACGGCAAGCGCCACGAGGACGTGGTCGAGCTCCTCGGGGCGGGGATCAACGTCATCGGGGCGATGAACGTCCAGCACCTCGAGTCGCTGAACGACCTCATCTTGCGCAACACCGGCGTGCAGGTCCGGGAGACGGTCCCCGACTCCTTCCTCGAGCAGGCCGACCAGGTGGTGAACCTCGATCTCGCCGTGGAGGACCTGCTCGACCGGCTCAGGGCCGGGAAGATCTACCCCGCCGACCGGATTCCCTGGGCGCTCGAGCACTTCTTCCGCGACGCCAACCTGGCCACGCTCCGGGAGCTCTCGCTCCGCGAGGTCGCCCAGAGCCTCGACCGCGCCGCCATCCGGCAACCGGCGGCGCCGGCGACCCCAGCGGCCGGACGGGTCATGGTCTGCCTCTCCTCGAATCCGCCCCATGCCGCCACCCTCCTCCGCCGCGGATCGCGCATGGCCGGGAGACTCAACACGGACTGGTACGTGGTCTACGTGGAGACGCCGCGGGAGTCTCCCGAGCGGATCGACTCCGAGGCGCAACGCCACCTGCACGCGAACGTCGCACGGGCGAAGGAGCTCGGCGCGGAGGTGGTCCGGCTGCGGTCCGACGACCCGGCCGGCGCCCTCCTCGACTTCGCGCGTGCGCACCGGGTGAGCGACGTGATCCTGGGGCGCGGGACCGAGCCCTGGTGGCGCCGCCACCTGCGCCGCTCGGTCCTCGACCGCGTGGTCGACGGGGCCGAGGGCCTGGACGTCCACGTCGTCTCCTTCGAGGACGAGGGGGGACCGCCATGACGCTGCGCCGCAGGTTGCTCCTCGCCCAGGTCCCGCTCGCCGCGGCGCTCCTCCTGGTCGGCACGGCCTCGATCCGGACGGTCTCGTCCCTGGGGAAGAGCTCGGACTCCATCCTCCAGGACAACTACCGGAGCGTGCTCGCCGCCCAGCGGATGGGAGACGCGGTGGACGGCCTCGACCGGGAGGCCCTCCTCCGCGCCACGGGACAGCCGCCGGTGGAGGACGCGGCGCAGCTTCGCGAGCGCTTCGAGTCGGAGCTCCGTGTCCAGGAAGGGAACGTGACCGAGCCGGGCGAGGAGGACGTCACCCGGCGCCTGCGGGGCGCCTGGACCCGCTACCGCGCCACGGAGCAGCGGGGCGTGTCCCCCCGCGACGGTGTCCAGGCCGTCCTCGCCCCTCTCCAGAAGGAGTCACTCGCGGTGCGCGCGGCCCTCGACGAGGTGCTGGCGCTCAACCAGGACGCCATGGTGCGGAAGAGCAACCAGGCCCGGCGCAGCTCCCAGAGGCTGCTCGACCTCATGCTGGTGGCCACCCTCGGCGCCCTGGCCCTCGGGCTCGCGGCCTCGTTCGCCTTGACGTACAGGATGGTCCGGCCGCTCTCCCGCCTCTCCCTCGCCGTGCGACGCTTCGGCGAGGGCGATCTCGAGTCCCGCACGGCCGTCCAGGGCAGGGACGAGATCGCCGCCCTCGCAGCCGAGTTCAACACCATGGCCGAGCGGCTTGAGGAGTACCGGAAGAGCTCGCTCGGGGACCTCATCCAGGCCCAGCAGGCGTCCCAGGCGGCCATCGACAGCCTCCCCGATCCGGTCCTCGTCCTCGACGCCACCGGCGGCGTGCTCAACCTGAACCGCGCCGCCGAGACGCTCCTCCGGATGGCCCCGGGCCAGGACGGGTCGAACCCGCTCCACGCCCTCGACCCGGTGCTGCGCGAGCGCCTGGAAGCGATCCGCATGCACGTCCTCTCCGGAAAGGGACCTGTCGCCCCCCGCGGATTCGAGGATGCGCTCCGCGTGGACCTGCCGGACGGCCCACGGCGGCTCTTGCCCCGCGCCACCGCCCTCTACTCCGAGGAGGGGGCCGTCACCGGGGTCACCGTGGTCCTCCAGGACGTCACCCGCCTCGTGCGCTTCGACGAGCTGAAGAACGACCTCGTCGCCACCGTCGCGCACGAGTTCCGGACGCCGCTCACCTCGCTCCACATGGCCATCCACATGTGCGCGGAGGAGGCGGCGGGGCCGCTCACGTCCCAGCAGGCCGACCTCATGGCGGCCGCCCGGCAGGACTGCGAGCGGCTCCAGGGCATCGTCGACGACATCCTGGACCTGTCGCGCATCCAGGCGGGCCGCATCGAGCTCCACCTCCGGAAGGAGGACGGATGCGAGCTCGCGCGGAAGGCGGTCCGGGACGCCGGGCCCCTGGCCCGCGCCGGAGGCGTCGAGGTCGATGCCGACGTGCCGGACGAGCCCGTGCGGATCGACGTCGACCCCGACCGGATCGACGTCGTGCTCGCCAACCTCCTCGGGAACGCCATCCGTCACACCGGGCGCGGCGGGCGGGTGATCGCCCGGCTGCGGCGCTCCCCGGACGGAGCGCGCTTCGAGGTCCAGGACGACGGCGAGGGCATCGCCGCCCAGCACCTGGAACGCGTCTTCGAGCGCTTCTTCCAGGTACCGGGCACGCGGAGCGGCGGCGTCGGGCTCGGGCTCTACATCTCCCGCGAGATCGTCCGCGCCCACGGCGGCGACATGGGTTTGACGAGCCGGGTCGGCGAGGGCAGCAACTTCTGGTTCACGCTCCCCGGGGACGGGGCTCCCCGCGCATGAGCACGTTCACCGCCCTTCCCTCTTCCGCTTCCTCCAGAGCGTCGAGGCGTCGAGGCCGAGGATCCTGGCCGCCTCGTCCTGCGTGGCCGTGCGGGCGAGGACCCGGAGGATGTGCTCGCGCTCGATCTCCTCGACGGTGAAGTCGCCTCCGATCGCCGGCACGCGCGCCGCGTGCCCCGCCATGCGTTCCGGGAAGCTCTCCGGGCCGAGAACGAGCCCGGGCGTGAGGATGACCGCGCGCTCCACCGCGTTGCGGAGCTCGCGCACGTTGCCCGGCCAGGGCCAGGCGCGCAGCATCCTCCCGGTCTCCGGGGAGAGCTCGGGCGGGGCGCGCCGCGCCTGCGCGGCGAAGAAGGCGACGAAGGCTTGCGCCAGCGGCAGGATGTCGTCCTCGCGCTCTCGCAGCGGCGGCACGGTGACCTCCACGACGTTGAGCCGGTACAGGAGGTCCTCCCTGAACCGTCCCTCCTTCACGGCCGCCTCGAGGTCGCGGTTCGTGGCGGCGACCACCCTGACGTCGGCGACGCGCGTCCGGTTCTCACCCAGCCGCTCGTAGCGCTTCTCCTGGAGAAAGCGGAGGAGCTTGGCCTGGAGGCTCGGCGAGATCTCCCCGATCTCGTCGAGGAAGATCGTCCCCCCCTCGGCGGCCTCGATCCGACCGGGGTGATCCCTCGTGGCGCCGGTGAAGGAGCCTCGCGCGTGCCCGAAGAGCTCGCTCGCGAGCAACTCCTCCGAGAGCGTGGGGCAGTTCACCACCACGAAGGGGCGCTCCCGGCGCGGGCTCGCGGCGTGGAGGGCGCGGGCGAGCACCCCCTTCCCGGTCCCGCTCTCCCCCCGCAGGAGGACCGCCACGTCGTGGGGGGCCGCCCTCGTCACGGT
>JBAVCR010000283.1:0-1530 GCA_049586815.1 Anaeromyxobacteraceae bacterium | reverse complement strand
GAGGCGTGGCGAAGGACCGGATGCCTTCACTCGGGGACAAGGAGATGAGGCACGGCCGAAAGAGCAAGTCGAAGCTCTTCAACGGCTTCAAGCGGCACGTGGTGGGCATCGCGGGAAGCAACCTCATCGTCGGCGCGGTGGTGCGCCCTGCCAACGAGCCGGAGCACGAGGCGGCGGGACCGCTGCTCGCGGACGCCAGCCGCCACGGAGAGGTGGTCGAGACACTCATCGACCGTGGCTACCTGGGAAGCGTCGACCTGCTGTCGATGCGAGAGCGGGGCGTCGCCATCCGCTCCAAGCCCTGGCCGAGCCGGAATGCAGGGCGCTTCACCAAGGAGAACTTCACCATTCGTCTCCCCCAAGGCGAGGTGGTCTGCCCGGCGGGCGAGAAGGCACCCATCCACGCCCTGGGATCGGTTGCCCACTTCCCGGCCAGTGCATGCCGCCCGTGCCCGCTGCGTTCGAACTGCACCGTCGCGACATCCGGGCGCGGCCGTTCCATCGCCATCCACGAGCACGAGGACCTGCTCCTCGAACTCCGAGCCTTCCGCAAGACACCCGAGGGCAGGGCTGCACTCCGCGAACGGACCGCCATCGAGCACCGCCTCGCTCGCATCGGCGCCATCCAGGGCCCCAGGGCTCGCTACAAGGGCGCTCGCAAGAACACCCTCGACGTTCGCCGCTGCGCCGCCATCAACAACCTACAGGCCCTGCGTAATGCCGCGTGATTTTACCTGTTCGCGTCTCTAGGCCGTCACTCGAACGGGAGCAGACCGGCCGGGGCGGGCTCCGTCCTCCGCGGCGAGGTCGCGTGGAGGGGCTCCCCCGCCACCACCCGCTCGTACCTCGACAGGTACCCATCGGCCATGGCCGGAAGGCCGAAATTGCGGGTCGCGTGCTCGTGGCAGCGGCGCGGATCGAAGCGGGCCGCGCCCCGCACGGCCTCGGCGAGCTCCGCCGAGCTCGAGGAGAGGAAGCCCACCTCGGGGTCCACGATCTCGCGCTGCGAGCCGTACGGCGTGCCGAACACCGGGCACCCGAAGTAGAGGCTCTCGATCATTGCGAGGCCGAACGGCTCGTTCCAGCGCACCGGCGAGATCATGCCCCGCGACCCGGGGAGGATGCGCCGCTTCTCCTCCCCGTTCACCCATCCGTGGAACTTCACCCGCCGGGAGAGCGTCAGGCGGAAGCCCATCCGGAAGTTGATGCCATGGCCGCCGAGCACGTGGAGCTCCTCCCCGGCCATCCGGGCCACGCGGATGGCGCCCCGGACGTTCTTCACCTTCCAGCCGGCGTCCCCGAGGAAGTGGACGTAGGAGCGGGGCCGGTCGAGCTCCGGCGGTCCGTACTCGGTCCAGTCGAGCCCGTTGTGGACGAAGGAGGTGGATCCGAAGCGCTCCGCCTGGTCGCGGGAGATGAAGACGGTGTTGCGATCGAGCTCGACCTCCTGGGAACCCGACCCGTGGAGCGTGAGGACGTAGGGAACGTCGAAGCCGTCGCCGGGAGGGATGGCGTGGTGCAGGTGGACGA
>JBAVCR010000282.1:0-9274 GCA_049586815.1 Anaeromyxobacteraceae bacterium | reverse complement strand
CGCAGGAAGACCACCACCTCCTCGCCGGGCGCGAACTCCGGAGCCCCGGCCACCGACTGGGCGACGTCGCCGACGCGCCCCCCCGGCACCTCGACCACGACGACCGCGGGCGCATCGCCGCGCCACGTGGAGATGCGGCGCAGGGTGACCCGGGTGCGGACGTGACGCCCGTCGGCGGCCCAGGACGCCTCGACACCCCGCACCGCGCCGTGCACCACGGCGTCGGCGCGGCGGGCCAGGGCCTCGACGGAGACCTCCGGCCCGACGGCCGCCAGGGCCGGAAGCGCGAGGCAGGCGACGGCCGCGGCGACGGTGGTGCGCACGCCTGGAACCTAAGCCATCTTGTGCTAGCTTGCGCGCCCATGAGCGCTCCGGTCCGCGTCCGCTTCGCCCCGTCCCCCACCGGCTACCTGCACATCGGGGGCGCCCGCACGGCGCTCCTCAACTGGCTATGGGCGCGCCACACCGGCGGAAAGTTCGTGCTCCGCATCGAGGACACCGACCAGGAGCGATCCACCGACGAGGCCGTGCGCGCCATCCTCGACGGCATGCGCTGGCTCGGCCTCGACTGGGACGAGGGGCCCGACGTCGGAGGCCCGTTCGGTCCCTACTTCCAGATGCAGCGCCTCGGCCTCTACCGCGAGTACGCGGAACGGCTGGTGAAGTCCGGCAAGGCCTACGCCTGCTACTGCGCCAAGGAGGACCTGGACGCCCAGCGGGAGCTCGCACGGGCCGAGAAGCGCCAGTTCATCTACCCGGGGACCTGCCGCGACCTTCCCTACGACCCCTCGCGCCGCCACGTCATCCGGTTCCGGCTGCCCAAGCTCCTCGAGGTGACCTTCACCGACATCGTGAAGGGGGCCATCACCCGCCCCGGCTCCACCCTGCAGGACGAGGTCATCGTCCGTGCCGACGGCGTCCCCCTCTACAACTTCGGCGCCGTGGTCGACGACGTCACCATGGAGATCAACCTGGTGTCCCGCGGCGACGACCACGTGAACAACACCGCCATCCAGGTGCTGCTCTACGAGGCCCTCGGGTACCCGGTGCCGGCCTTCGCGCACCTCCCCATGATCCTGGGCGCCGACAAGACCCGCCTCTCCAAGCGGCACGGGGCGACGAGCGTCACGGCCTACCGCGACATGGGCTTCCTGCCCGAGGCGGTGGTGAACTACCTCGTGCGGCTCGGCTGGTCCCACGGCGACCAGGAGATCTTCACCCTGGGCGAGCTGGTGAAGCACTTCGGGTTCGACCACGTGGGGGCGACCGCCAGCGTCTTCAACCCCGAGAAGATGGTCTGGGTGAACCAGACGTGGCTGAAGTCGCTCACTCCGGCGGAGCTGGCGCGCCGTGCCGTGCCCTACTACCGCGCCGCCGGCCTGGAGGTGGAGGGCGACCCGCGGCTGCCGGAGGCGGCGCGGGCCTTCCAGGAGCGCGCCAAGACCCTCGTCGACCTCGTGGCCCAGTCCCGCTACTTCTTCGCGCCGGTGGAGATGGATCCGAAGGCGCGGGAGAAGTTCCTCGTGGCCGACGCAGTCCCGGTCCTGCAGGGGATCCGCGACGGCATCGCCGGGATGCCGTCCCCGGATGCGGCCTCCCTCGAGAAGCTCTTCCACGACGTCGCCGCAGCGCGCTCCCTCGCCCTCGGCAAGGTGGCCCAGCCGGTCCGCGTCGCGTTGACCGGCGGCACCGCCTCGCCGGGCATCTACGACGTGGTCCTGCTCCTCGGGCGCGACCAGACCCTCGCTCGCCTCGACGACGCCCTGCGCCTCGCACGCGGTTGAGGGACGGCTTACCCGACGTCCCTCTTGGGGCGTCCCCTTTTCGGACGAAGTCCGTGGGGATGATCGGGATGTGGGCAAGTTCCCACCGTCCCGGGGTGACCCGTTGGGAGTTTACCCAAGCGATTTCGGGGGTTCCCACGATCGAGGGACACGCTTCACGTTCAGTGACAAGCAGATCCTGAGAATCTCATAATGACGAATGATTTCGGTGTTTTGTCATAAATGACCTGGATCAACGAATTGAGACTGAGAAGACTCTAGCTTCCCCGCCACCCCAGGGGCCGCCCCTGGGAGGGAGCGAGCAGAGGGGCGCTCCAGGAGGGGAAACCGTGCAGCCGTTCGCCCGAGTCGGTTCGTGTGCGCTGTTCGTGTACCTCGTTGCAGGGACAGCGCTGGTCGGTTGCGGGAGCAACGTTCCCCAGCCCGAGGCGACGCCGGCAGTCGAGGCGGCGCCTGCTCCCGCGCCGGCTCCGGCCGCGCCGCCTGCCCCGGGCGCCACGCCGGCTGGCGCCCTCCCCGCCGCGGCCACGACCTGCTCCCCCCTCCTCGGGCACGCCGCGTACACCGCCCAGACCTGCGAGTCCTGCCACCCCTGCGGCGCGAAGGCCACGAGCGGCCACCCCGCTGCCTGGACCGACCGGACGAGCCCCGGTTTCCACGCCTATTCGGCGAACGCCGGGATCGCGAACTGCAGGGGCTGCCACGGCGCGGCCCTCGACGGCGTCGGCGGAACGGCGAAGACGGCCTGCTCCCAGTGCCACGGCGCCACCTGGAAGACGAACTGCGTCATGTGCCACGGCGGCACCGACAACCAGACCGGCGCGCCGCCCCGGACCACCTGGGGCAACACGGCCGACGCCACCCGCGTCGGCACCCACACCGCCCACGTCGCGGCCACGCACGGCCTCGCCGCAGCGGTGGCGTGCGCCACCTGCCACGTGGTGCCCACCGACGCCCTCGCCGCGGGCCACGTCGACGGCGGCACCTCCGAGGTGACCTTCTCCGGACGGGCCATCCAGGGCACGACCACCGCCGCCTGGACCCGCGCCACCGCCACCTGCTCGAACACCTATTGCCACGGCGCCACGCTGAAGGGCGGCACGGTGACCGCCCCGGTGTGGACACAGACGAACGGCACGGCGCGCGCCTGCAACGCCTGCCACGGCGCCCCGCCGCCCGCTCCCCACTCCACCAGCACCGCCTGCGGCTCCTGCCACACCGGGTACACGGCCACGACGGTGAACGCCGCGACGCACATGAACGGCGTGCTCGACGTGACGGGGATGACCTGCACCTCCTGCCACGGCAACGCGGCGCAGACGGCGACCCAGGCCGCCCCGCTCTACGCGGCGCCTCCCGCCGGGACGAAGGGGGAGACCGCCACCACGACCCGTGCCGTCGGCGCGCACCAGGCCCACCTGACCGGCACGCGGCTCCGCAGCACGGCGATCGCCTGCACCCAGTGCCACGCGGTGCCGGCCTCCACCTCCCACGCCAACTCGGTCGTCGACCTCGCCTGGGGCACCCTCGCCACGAAGTCCGGGGCGGTGGCCGCGACCTGGAACGGCACCGCCCTCACCTGCACCAACTACTGCCACGGCACCGGCGTCTCGGGCGGCACGACGAAGAGCCCGACCTGGACCGGCGGCGCCTCGCAGGCGAACACGTGCACCTCCTGCCACGGCGCCCCGCCCCCGGCCCCGCACTCGACCAGCACGGCCTGCGCGAGCTGCCACACCGGCTACACCGCCACCACCGTGAACCTCGCCACCCACATGAACGGCGTGGTCGACGCGGTCGCGATGACCTGCACCTCCTGCCACGGCACGGCGACCCGCGCCGCCACCGCGCTGAACCCGCAGCTCGCCGCGGCGCCCCCGGTCGACACCACCGGCGCCACCGCCACGACGGTGCGCGGCGTCGGCGCCCACATGAAGCACCTCTCGACCGCGACCCGCTCCCTCAACTTCGCCTGCACCGAGTGCCACCAGGTGCCGACCTCCATGAGCCACGCGAACGGGGTGAAGGACGTCACCTTCGGCACGCTCGCGAAGACCGGCAACAAGACCCCGACCTACAACGCCACCACCACCGGCTGCTCGGCGACCTACTGCCACGGCAACTTCACGAACGGGAAGACGACCGCGGCTCCCCTCTGGACGGGCGGCGCGCTGGCCTGCAACGCCTGCCACAACATGCCGAACACCATGACCGGTCGACACTCGACGCACTTCAGCTCCAGCTTCAACTGCTCCGAGTGCCACAACGGGATCGCCACCGGCACGACCGCCACCAACGCCGCCATCGGCGGGGCGACGCTCCACGTGAACGGGGTGGTGAACGTCGTCTTCACCCCGACCCTCACCTTCACCTCCACCGGCTCCGGCACCTCGCGCCGCTGCAACGGCACGTGCCACGGCAAGAGCCACTCGAACCTCTCCTGGTGACCGCCATGAACTCGACGAAGAGCCAGTTCCTCCGGCTGTCGGGCTTCGTGGCCCTGGGCGTCGCGCTCGGGCTCGCCGGCTCCGGCTGCGGTGCACAGTCCACCGGGAAGGCGCCCGAGGTGAAGCCGACCGTGGTCGCCACGCCCCACGTCATCGGCGGCCCGCAGTGCGGCGGCACCGACGTGCACACGAAGCACATCGACCTGAACGTGGGCTGCGCCACCTGCCACCCGTGCGGCGCCGTCTTCGGATTCGACACGCCCTACACGTTCCCGCGCGGCACCACCACCGCCGGCGGCACGCTCACCCGGGGCATCGCCCCGGCGGTCACCACCTGCGCGGTCGCCTGCCACAGCCCGATGGGCGCGCCCCTCAAGACCGTGGCCTGGAACGCCGGCCCGCAGGACTGCACCGCCTGCCACCTCAAGTCGACGCTCCCGGCCACCCATCCGGCCATCGCGGCCGCGAACCCCACCGGCGCGGACTGCCAGGTCTGCCACGTGAACTCCACCGACAACCACACCACCGGGACCATCACCCTCGTCGGTCACCCGGTCACCTGGACCGACAAGACGAACGCGGGCTTCCACGCCTTCGAGGCCAACAAGGGTCTCGCGAAGTGCCAGGGCTGCCACGGCGCGGACCTCACCGGCGGCAGCACCGGCTTCTCCTGCGCCATGTGCCACGACACGGCGCTTCCCGCCGGCGTGACGAGCTGGAAGGTGAACTGCGTGGGCTGCCACGGCGGCACGGGGAACCAGACCGGCGCCCCGCCGCGGGCCACCTGGGGCAACTCGGCCGACGCCGTCCGCACGGGCGCCCACGCCACCCACGTGGCCGGCAACGCCCGCTCCCCGGCGTTCGACTGCAACGTCTGCCACGTGAAGCCGGCCGACGCGCTGGCCGCAGGGCACATCGACGCGACCCCCACCGCCGAGCTCACCTGGGGCGGCCTCGCCGTCACCGGCGGCGCCGCGCCCACCTGGAACCGGACCACCGCCACCTGCTCCAACACCTACTGCCACGGGCGGTTCAACAACGGCAACGCCACCGCCGCCCCGGTCTGGACCGGAACGAACCAGGCGGCCTGCGGCAGCTGCCACGGCCTCCCGCCCGGCGGGACCCACCCGGCCGTGGGCACCGCGCTCACCGGCTGCTCCGCGTGCCACAACCAGACCATGACCGCGGCCGGAACCCTCATCGCGCCCAGCGCCGGCGGCAAGCACCTGGACGGGCTCATCCAGGCGACGGGCGGGGCGGGCGGGCACGTGACGGGCTGGTCGGACACGACGAGCCCGAACTTCCACGCCTACTCGGCGAACGCCGGCATCTCCTCCTGCCAGGGCTGCCACGGCGCGAACCTGGACGGCGTGGGCGGCTCGGCCACCACCTCGTGCGCCACCTGCCACGGCGCCACCTGGAAGACGAACTGCACCTTCTGCCACGGCGGCACGGCCAACACGACCGGCGCCCCGCCCAAGGGCACCTGGGGCTTCCGCACCGACGCGGCCCGCATCGGCGCCCACACGAAGCACGTGACCGCGGGCGCCATCTCGTCGGCGATCTCCTGCGCCACCTGCCACGTGGTCCCGGCCGACGCGCTCTCCACCGGCCACCTGAACGGCTCGACCGCGACCGTGACCTGGGGCGGCATCGCCGCCTCGAGCGGCGCCACGCCGGCCTGGAACCGGGCCACCCTCACCTGCGCCAGCACCTACTGCCACGGCGGATACAGCGGGGTCTTCAACTACGACTTCTGGGGTCCGGCCTCGGCCGCCTACGCGGGCGCGAACGCCTCCCCGAAGTGGACCGACGGCGCGATGACCTGCACCTCCTGCCACGCCAACCCGCCGCAGACCGGCAACTGGCACAGCGGCGCCCACGGCGGCGGTAACAACTGCGACCTCTGCCACCCCCACGTGAACGCCACGGGCACGGCCATCCTGAACCCGGCCCTGCACGTGAACGGCATCGTGGAGGTCCAGGCGGCCTTCAAGTCCTCCTGCTTCAACTGCCACTGACCCGCCGGGCCCCGATATCGGGGCCCCGGTGGGGGATGCCCTCGGCCTCCGTCCCGATTAACTCCTCGGGACCACTGGCCGAGGAGCATCGATGGACCGCCCGCCCGACGACGACCCGCAGGAGACGCGTGAGTGGCTCGACGCGCTCGAGGGCGTGCTCGCGCGCGAGGGGGCGGACCGGGCCCACTGGCTCATCGAGCAGCTCATCGACCGGGCCCGCCGCTCCGGCGCCTACCTGCCCTTCTCGGCCAACACCGGCTACGTGAACACCATCCCGGTCGAGCGGCAGCCCCCGCTCCCCGGCGACTTCGAGCTCGAGCAGCGGATCCGCCACTTCATCCGGTGGAACGCCATGGCCATGGTGGTGCGGGCGAACAAGCACACCAACGTGGGCGGCCACATCGCGAGCTTCGCGTCGGCGGCCATGCTCTACGACATCGGCTACAACCACTTCTGGCGCGCGCCCACGAAGGAGCAGGGCGGCGACCTCGTCTTCATCCAGGGCCACTCCTCGCCGGGCATCTACGCGCGCGCCTTCCTGCTCGGGCTCCTCACCGAGGAGCAGCTCGACCACTACCGGCAGGAGGTGGACGGCAAGGGGCTCTCCTCCTACCCCCACCCCTGGCTCATGCCGAGGTTCTGGAACTTCCCGACGGTCTCCATGGGGCTCGGGCCCCTCATGGCCATCTATCAGGCCCGGTTCATGAAGTACCTGGACGACCGTGGGCTCGCGAAGACCCAGGGGCGGAAGGTCTGGGCGCTCACCGGCGACGGGGAGATGGACGAGCCCGAGGCCATGGGCGCCATCGGCATGGCCGGGCGCGAGAAGCTCGACAACCTCGTCTTCGTGGTGAACGCGAACCTCCAGAGGCTCGACGGCCCGGTGCGCGGCAACGGGAAGATCATCCAGGAGCTGGAGAGCGAGTTCCGCGGCGCCGGCTGGAACGTCATCAAGGTGATCTGGGGGCGCCACTGGGACCCGCTGCTCGCCCGCGACAAGACCGGCGCGCTGCAGCGGCGCATGATGGAGGCGGTCGACGGCGACTACCAGACCTACAAGTCGAGGGACGGCGCCTACGTCCGCGAGCACTTCTTCAACACCCCGGAGCTCCGCGCCATGGTGGCGGACTACTCCGACGAGGACATCTGGAACCTGAACCGGGGCGGGCACGACCCCTTCAAGGTGTTCGCCGCCTACCAGGCGGCCGTGCAGCACCGCGGCGAGCCGACCCTCATCCTCGCGAAGACCGTGAAGGGATACGGCATGGGGGAGTCGGGGGAGGCCCAGAACATCACCCACCAGCAGAAGAAGATGTCGGTCGAGGCCATCCGGCGCTTCCGCGACCGGTTCCAGATCCCGGTCCCCGACGAGAAGCT
The DNA here is from genome assembly GCA_049586815.1 of Anaeromyxobacteraceae bacterium. Classification (GTDB taxonomy): domain Bacteria; phylum Myxococcota; class Myxococcia; order Myxococcales; family Anaeromyxobacteraceae; genus CAIOAK01. The sequence continues at coordinate 1,645 of JBAVCR010000282.1, read as the reverse complement.
CGCCGACGTGCCCTACGTGAAGTTCGAGGCGGGGTCGAAGGAGCTCGACTACCTGAAATCCCGCCGCACCGAGCTCGGCGGGGACCGCCCGCGCCGCCACGTCGCGAACGGGACCCTGCCCGTCCCGCCGCTCTCCGCCTTCTCCCGCGTGCTCGAGGGCAGCGGGGACCGCGAGATCTCCACCACCATGGCCTTCGTGCAGTTCCTCCAGATCCTCGTGCGCGACAAGGCCATCGGCCCGCACGTGGTGCCCATCGTGGCCGACGAGTCGCGCACCTTCGGGATGGAGGGGATGTTCCGGCAGCTCGGCATCTGGAGCCACGTCGGCCAGCTCTACACCCCCCAGGACGCCGACCAGCTCGCCTTCTACAAGGAGGACAAGCAGGGGCAGATCCTGCAGGAGGGCATCAACGAGGCCGGCGCCATGGCCGACTGGATCGCCGCCGCCACGTCGTACGCGGTCCACGGCGTGCCCATGCTGCCCTTCTACATCTTCTACTCGATGTTCGGCTTCCAGCGGGTCGGCGACCTGGCCTGGGCCGCCGGCGACATGCGCTCGCGCGGCTTCCTCCTCGGCGCGACCTCCGGGCGGACCACCCTGAACGGCGAGGGGCTGCAGCACCAGGACGGCCACTCCCACGTCCTCGCGGCGACCATCCCGAACGCCGTCTCCTACGACCCGGCCTTCGGGTACGAGGTGGCCGTCATCGTCCAGGACGGCATGCGCCGCATGTACGAGGCGCAGGAGGACGTCTACTACTACCTCACGCTCCTCAACGAGAACCACCGGCAGCCGGCCATGCCGGCGGGCGTGGAGGACGGGATCCGGCGCGGGCTCTACCGGTTCCGCGCCGGCGCCGAGGCCCCGAAGGCGCCGCGCGTCCAGCTGCTCGGCTCGGGCGCCATCTTCCACGAGGTGCTCGCGGCCGCCGACCTGCTCCGGTCCGACTGGGGCGTCGAGTCCGACGTCTGGAGCGCTCCGAGCTTCACCGAGCTGGCGCGGGAGGGGAACGCCGCCTCGCGGGAGAACCTCCTCCGGCCGGGGGCGAAGCCGAGGCGCTCCCACGTGGAGGAGCAGCTCGCCGGGACCCGCGGGCCCGTGGTGGCCGCCACCGACTACGTGCGCGCCCACGCCGAGCAGATCCGGGCCTTCGTGCCCCGGCGCTACGTCGTCCTCGGCACCGACGGCTTCGGACGGTCCGACACGCGCGAGCGGCTGCGCAGCTTCTTCGAGGTCGACCGGTTCCACGTCGTCCTGGCGGCGCTCCAGGCGCTCGCCGACGACGGTGCACTCCCCCGCGAGAAGGCCGCCGCGGCCTTGAAGAAGTACGGCATCGACGCAGACCGACCCGCCCCCTGGACGGTGTGACCATGAGCGCTCTCGAGGTCCGGGTACCGAACATCGGCGGCTTCAAGGACGTGGGCGTCATCGAGGTCCTGGTGAAGCCCGGCGACCGGGTGGAGACGGACGCCTCGCTCGTCACCCTGGAGTCGGACAAGGCCACCATGGACGTGCCGGCCCCCTTCGCCGGGACGGTGCAGGAGGTGCGGGTGAAGGTCGGCGACCGGGTCGGCGAGGGGTCCCTCGTCCTCCTGCTCGAGCCGGCGGAGGGCGCGGAACCGAAGCCTGCCCCCGCGGCTCCAC
>JBAVCR010000281.1:0-12817 GCA_049586815.1 Anaeromyxobacteraceae bacterium | reverse complement strand
GCCCCTGCCGCCCCCGCCACGGCGGCGGCGACCGCGACCAGCGCCGCGAGGGCGGCGGATCGGGCGAGCCTCATTTTCACCCTCCGTCTTTGCGCGGTCACATCCCGTTCTGCTGGAAGTTGAAGTTCTGCACCTGGACGTCGTATCCCTTGGCGGGCACGAGGAGCTCCACGTAGGCCGGGTAGTTGAGGCCGTTCGGGAGCGTGGCGAAGGTCGCGGTGAGGTTCACCGGATTGCCCTGGAAGGCGGTGTTCACCACGAGGCGCTGGGTCTTCCGCGTTGCGGCGTCGAGGTAGACGGTGAGCGAATCGCCCGGCTGCACGACGTTCAGGCCGGTGACCATGACCTGGCCCGGGCCCGACGGCACCGGGACCGCCGAGTCGAGGAAGTTCATCACCGCGCCCGGCGTGGGCAGCGTGTACTGGTGGAGCAGCTCGCCGAGCCCCTTCAGGTACTTCTCGACGTCCTTCTTCTCGTCCTCGGCGATCTTCTTCCGGAAGAAGCCCCCCGGGAGCGGGGCGCTCTGATCGTTGAGCGTCGTGCGCTGGAGCTTGCCGTCCGGCCCGAAGTTCACGAGGTCGATGCGCAGGTCCTTCTGCTGGCCGTTCACGAGGAAGTCGATGCGCTCGTTCCAGGTGTACTGCTTCATGAGCGCGGCGTTCGCCGCCCGCGACTGCACGACCTGCACGGTCTGCGCGGCGCTCTGCGCGACGTTGCCCTGGGCGTGTGCCGCGGTCGCCGACAGTCCGACGAAGGCTGCGACGGCGAGATTCCTCGGGTGCATGTGTCCTCCCCTCGTGCTGGTTCGGGCCTCGACCGGCCCGGGTCTCCTTAGGAGGGGGAACGTCCGGGATCTATGCGATTCCCGCATTCCCGCCGCGGCGCGCCCCCGCGACCGAAGGACCCATCCGGGTCTCCTCCATCGCCAAAGCATGTGATGGTTCTCATTCATACAATCCGCCCCTGGAGGGTTCCGCCTTGAGGCAACACCGAGCACTTGCCGCAGGCTTCTGCGGCAAGGTCCAGTTCGACGACTTCGACGCCATCGCGGGGCTCAATCCCGCCTGGGACGAGCGCTACGGGCAGATCGGGAGGGGTCGCCCGTCGGTCCGGCTCGCCTTCGCCACGACGGGGGCCCTCCAGCTCGCGTATGCGTCGCGCGCCCCCGGGGTGCGCATCCAGGGCGCGACCGCCGCGGGCATCTCCAGCATCGCGGTCCCGCTCGAGGCCCCGCGGCTCCACGTCCAGGGAGCCACCTGGGACCCCGGTTACCTCGGCTACGTCCCGCAGGGGATCGAGTACGAGATGTTCGGCGCGGCGCCGCACCGCATCCTCGCGCTGGCGGTCACCCACGACCGGCTGCAGGCGGCCGCCGAGGAGTTGCTCGGCCAGCCCCTCCCCGAGCTTCGGTCGGGGGTGTGCCTGAGGGTCCGGAACGCGGACGCCCGGGCCAGGCTCGTGCGGACCTGGTCGTCGTGGATCGCCCGGGGCGTGCGCGATCCTTCCACGCTGCTCGACCCGGTCACCGCCAGGAGGATGGAGGACGAGGTCCTCGAGGCCCTCCTCGGCGGCATCTTCCTCGACCTCGAGCCCCGGCCCGCGCGCCCGCGTCGCGAGCTGGCGCTCCGCGCCGAGTCCTTCATCCGCGACACGCTCGGCCAGCCGATCCCGCTCGGGGAGATCTGCGCCGCCGTCCACGCCTCGACCCGGGCCGTGCACGCGAGCTTCCGGGAGGTCTTCGGGATCCCGCCCAAGGCCTACCAGAAGGCGCTCCGCCTCTCGGCCGTCCGCCGTGACCTGCGCAGGCCGCGGCCGGGCACCACGGTCTCGGAGGTCGCGGCGCGCTGGGGTTTCTTCCAGTTCGGCTACTTCGCCGTCGACTACCGGAAGATGTTCGGCGAGAGCCCCCGCGACACGCTTCGCCGCGCCCGGGCGGCCTGACTCCTGCCTCCCGGATGCCCCGACGGGGTGTCCGGATCCCGCCACCTCCGCCCATGATACGGAATGTCACACGTGGCCGCTCGCTCCATTGACCGCCGCCGGGACTTCGAAGAGTCTCGCCCTCCAGGATTTCCTCCCACCGCGCCTACCGGCGCCGAGGACCGCATGCGCAATCTTCTCCGGATGACGATTCTCTCGCTGGGCCTGGCCGTCGCCGCGCCGGCCGCCGCCCAGTACACCTTCACCCAGCCCGGACAGCAGCCCCAGCCCGTCCAGCCGCCCGTCGCGTGGAACAACGTCGCCCGCGTGAACCTCGGCGTCTCCTTCTTCAACTCCGGTTACTACAACTGCAACTACTGGGGCGGCTGGTACCCGACCTACACCTGCGGTTCCGGGACGTTCGTGAGCTACATCCCGTTCACCGTCGGTCCGCAGGTCGACCTCAACCTCGGGGGCATGAACAACGTCTCCCTCGGCTTCAACGTCTTCCTCGGGAGCGCCACCGGAACCCTCTACGACCAGGGCCGGGCCGTCAGCGTCTCCCGCAGCGCGACCGTCTGGGAGCCGACCATCGACTACGTCGCCAAGTTCGCGCCCCCCACCGAGGACACCGTGGGGCGCTTCCGCGTCGGCGGCGGCATGTACATCGGCCCCAACTCGGGACTCGGCGGCGCGTTTCGCATCGGCGGCGGCGCCTCGTTCCTGAACGCGAACCGGCTGGGCGTCGGCCTCGACATCGTGCTCGAGGGCGGCGGCTACCAGGGCTACTGGATCGGCGGGCTGCAGCTGCTCGTCTCCCCCGAGTTCCACTTCTAGGTCGGCCCACCTCGATGCACCTGGCGCGGCCCGCGGCATCTCTCGCCGTCGTGGCCGCGCTGCTCCTTCCAGCCTCCTCCGCGACCGCGTCCGACTTCTTCGGGCCGTCCGAGGGCCTGCAGCTCCAGCCGGAGCTCGACGTGTACCACCACGTCGCCCCGGGCTTCCGCCTCCAGCTCAGGCTCGAGCCCACCTTCATCCCGTCGGAGTCCTACGCCGAGGCCGGCGTGAGCGTCTACGCCGCCTTCCTGGTGGCCCCGTTCACCGACGCGCTCCTCAGCCCCGACCTCGCGAAGCGCAGGCGCCTCGAGCTCCGCGCGGGCGTCTCCTGGTACCCGACCGTCGCCCCGGGAACCTCGGGCTGGTCGGACCTGCTCCGCCTGGAGGGAGAGGCCACCGTCCGCACCACCACCCCGGGGGGGGATCCTGGCCACGCTGCGCAATCGGCTGGAGGCCCAGTGGCAGCTCGACCAGCCCACGTCGTTCGTGTGGCGCCTGCGCCTCCGTCCCCAGCTCGAGCGGGAGTTCACCCTCTCCGCGGAGGCGGGGACATCGCTCACCCCCTTCGTGAACGCGGAGTTCATCTGGACCACCTCGCAGGACATGTGGAGCCAGTTCCGCATGCAGGCCGGGCTCCAGTTCGGGGCCCACTGGTTCGGGCGGGGGCAGGTCATCGAGCTGAACGGGTCGGTCATCACCTACCTGCAGCCCGCGCGCAGCCACTCGCCGATCGTGGGCCTGGTCTGGTACCAGTATTTCTGACCCCGCCGGGGAGGCCTCCTCCGCCTGCATGGACCCGATCGTCCCCACCCTCCTCCTCTCCGCGCTCCTCACTGCGCTCGCCTCCGCCGTTCCGCCGCCACCCGACGTCCCGGCCGCGCTCACCTTCGAGGATGCGGTGCGCATCGCCCGCGACCGCAACCCCGACATGGCCCTCGCCGAGGCGGCTCTCGCCATCGCGCGTTCCCAGGCCCGTGCCGCCGGGCAGCTGCCCAATCCGGCCGCGTCCTTCATGGCGGGATGGTCGTCGCAGTGCGGGGACCCCGGCTGCAGGGAGCCCGTCTTCGCGGCCGGGCTCGGCGACCAGGGCGCCGTCGCCGCCCTCGTGACGGGACAGCGCGGGCTCGCTCTCGACGCGGGCGCCCAGTCGGTGCGGAGCGCGGAGGCGGCGCGGCAGGACGCCCGGCGCACCCTCGAGTTCGAGGTGAAGCGGCAGTTCGTCGCGACGTCGGTGGCCTGGCAGGGGGTCGACTTCGCCCAGCGTGAGGTGGCCCACGCGCGTGAGGCCGTCCTGCGCGCACGACGTCGCCGCGACGCGGGGGAGATCCCGGCGGGCGACATCGCGCGCCTCGAGGTGCTTCTCCTGCAGGTCGAGCAGGGGCTGGAGCGCGGGATGCTCGTCCACGAGCAGGCGCGCCTCGCGCTCGCCCAGCTCCTCGGGATGCACGATGGCGCCCCCGCGTTCACGGTCGTCACCGGTCCGACCGGGTCGGCCGACCCGCCCGCGCGCCTCGCGGCGGCGACGCTCCCGGATCTCCTGGCGCTCGCCCGTGAGCGACGACCCGACCTCGCGGCTGCCCGTGCTTCCCTGGAGGCGGCGCGCTCCGCCGCCGAACTGGCCCGGCGTCGCCTCATCCCCGCCTTCCAGCTGCAGGCCCAGTACACGCAGCAGGGGGCCCCGGGAGCATGGTTCACGCCTCCGACCACGTCGTTCGGCATCTCCCTTCCCCTCCCGGTGCTCTACCAGCAGCAGGGGGAGATCGGCGTCGCCGACGCCGGGGTCGCCGCCGCCGAGGCCACCGTCGCCAAGGTCGAGGGGCAGATCGCCGTCGACGTGGCCACCTCCCTTGCGGCGTTCCAGGCCACGCGCCGTTCGGCCCGGCGCGCGGAGGAACGGCTCCTCGTGCTCACCCGCGAGTCCCGCGAGACCGTGGGGCTGGCCTACGCCCAGGGGACGGCGAGCCTCCTCGACTACCTCGACACCCAGCGCACCCGCCTCGCGAACGAGGTCGAGTACCTGCGCATCCTCCAGGCCTTCTGGACCTCGGTCTTCGAGGTGGAGCGGGCGGTGGGAACGAGCTTCGTGCCCTGAGGCCGGGCCGACGTATGATGGCTGGTCGTCGGCGTTCGCGAGGCGCTAGCTCAACTGGCAGAGCATCGGCCTTTTAAGCCGGTGGTTCCGGGTTCGATTCCCGGGCGCCTCACCTCCTTCCGCTGGCCCTCGCCGGGCGGCCCGACTCGCAGGGGGAGACCCCACGTCCAGGCGCTCTCCTTCGCCATCGGCACGGAGCCCCCTCGTACACCTCGGGTGAACCACCCCATGAGATCGTCGCCGTAGGCCCTGCGCGCCGCCTCGAGATTATGGGCTCTGCAGAGGATGCGGCAGTTGTCGACCGTGTCGGCCCCACCCTTCCCGCGCGGCACCACGTGGTCGACCTGGAGGTGGGCGGTGGCTCCGCAGATCCCGCCTCCTGCGAGAGGCCACTGGCACCTGCCCTGGTCGCGCTTCACGACCTCCCGCTTCACCCGGGCCGGAACGCAGGCCCTCCGCCTCGCCTGCTTCTCGAGGAGGGCTTCGAGTGCGGCCGTCAGCACCTGCTCGTCGGTCGCGCCGGGCTGGACGTGGGACTGTCCGGCCTTCGCCATCCGCAGCAGCGTCAGGAACTCGCGGGAGACGGTGATGTGGAGCCGGCTCTCGGTCGCCGTCATCGGCTGGATGGCCGTCCGCCCGGCGTCGGTCCTGGGTGCCCAGAGTTCACCCAGGTGAACTTTCTGGTCAGCCTCTGTCCAGGCCGGAGCCTGTCCGGCGGGTCCGGCCGCGGAGTCGTCAACCGGCGTTGCCCGGGCCTCGTCCAGAGGCACTGCTCGAACGGCCGGTTCCACCTGCGTCACCACGGTGCGCGAGGGCACGACCGGCCGCGGCCTCAGCACCGCCGCCACCTCCAGGGCCTCAAGCTTCGAGAGGCCGAAGAACCGCGGCAGCACCTCGGCCCGGTTCTCCTCGGTCAGCACCGACGCCACGACCGCCACGGTGCTGAAGCAGAGGCGACCATCCCGGATCGGGTCGAGGACCTCGGGGAAGCGCTGCACGAGCCACGCGCCGGCGCGGCGGTAATGGGCCGCCCCGCGGGAGAGCCCGAGCCCCCTGTGAAGGTAGTGGAAGAGGCTGGGGTGGCCCAGGTCGCGAAAGAGCGCACGCCTGTCGAACTCGGCGAGCGCCTGCAGGAACGCGCAGAGGGAAGTGAACTCCGCACCGAGAAGGCCTGCGAGGTGGGAGTGGTAGGAACGGGCGTCGAGGGCGGCAGTGTCGTCCATGGGGATACCGGCCGTTGCGAATCCCGGGCCTTCGGCCAGCGCCGGAATTCCGCCGCGACGGGGAGCTGGCGACGGAACGGGCGGTCTACTTTCGGCCGCCGCGTCCGCCGCGCGACCGGGACCGCGGAGGAGCACGGCGCGCGGGGCGAGCCGCCTGGCTGACCGGCTTCGCGTCCGCTCCCGTTGCGTCGCCCGCCTTCGCCCCGTCCGCCTCCGACCCGTTCGCCTTCGCCCCGTTCGCCTTCGCCCCGTCCGCCTCCGCGACGGCGCAGCGCACCAGTTCCTCCAGAACGCCGGCGTCCACGTCGGAGAGGCGCTTCACGTGGAGACATCCCTTCCCGCGCTGGTGCTTGCCGAGCCGTCCGAGCTGCTCGCCGTACCGATCGAGGTCGCAGGTCAGGTAGAACGTGGTCCGGTCGCCACGCGGGGCGAAGGCCGCCACCATCCAGTCGAGCTCGCGTCCGGACTCGTAGATCATCCGCCTTCGCCCGAAGCCCACGATGTTCGCGCCCCACATCTCCGCCTTCGACCCGGTCACCTTGCGGAGCAGGGCGGCCGCGGCCCGCGCGTCGGCCCGCCTCGCCGCGTCGGGGATCCCGTCGATGAACGCCGCGACGCTGGCGCCCGTCCTCTGCGTCTTCAGCTCGGCCATGTGAGCCTCCTCGCGGAAGGCTCCTATCCGGACGCCCCCGGGTGCGCACGCGCCACCTGCTCCTGCCGGCGCCATGGCCCCGAGGCCTTTCCCCGTCCGGCCAGTTCCTCGAGGAGCCGCCGCGTGGCGAGGTCGATCTGCCCGGGCTCTTCCCGGGCCCAGGGAGTTCCCGGCAGCGGCAGGAAGGCGTGGGCGTGGATCTCGGCGCCGAGATCGGAGAGCTCGACCGCGAGGGCGCGGGAGGCCTGGGCGTCGTCCGGGGTCTCCCCGGGAAGGCCGAAGATGAGGTCGACCTTGGCGCGGAAGCCGGCCTCGCGGGCGAGTCGCACGGCGCGCCGGACGTCCTCGGCGCGGTGTCCGCGGTGACACGCGTCGAGCACGGCGTCCGATCCCGACTGGGCCCCGATGGCCAGGTGATCGTTCGCGACGTGGCGGCGCAGGATCCGCAGGACCTCCGGGGTAACGTGCTCGGGCCGGACCTCGGACGGGAACGTCCCGAACCAGATCCGCGCGCCGCTTCCGGCCGCCTCCCGGACGCGACGCAGCAACTCCTCGATGGCCTCGAGCCGGGGCGAACCGTCCTCGGATCCCCAGGCGAGCGCGCTCGGGGTCACGAAACGCACGTCACGCCCACCCCGCTCGACGACGGACCGGGCGGCCCCGGTGATCCGTGCCAGGGAACGGTGACGGACCCTCCCGCCGTGCAGGTGCGTGGTCTGGCAGAAGCGGCATGCGTGGGCGCAGCCCCGGGTGATCTCGATGGGGCCGAGCCGGGGGAGCCGCTCCGGAAACGGCGGGCAGGCGTCGAGGTCGACGGGCAGGGGCGGCGCCCCGCGGACCAGGCGACCCGCTTCCCTCCAGGCGAGCCCAGGGCCGGTGACGTCACCCCCCGTGGCGAGCCGCGTCAGCAGCCCGACGAGCGTCTCCTCCCCCTCCCCGGTCGCCGCGAGGTCGAACCCGGCCTCGAGCGTGCCGCCGGGGTCGGCCGTGGGGTGCGGTCCACCGGCGACGTGGAGCACCTCCCCGGCGGTTCCGAGGGTCCGGGCCAGTTCCCCGGCGAGCTCCCTGCGGGCCGCCGCGGCAACCGGGAAACCAAGCGTGGTGAACGACCATCCCACGATGACCGTGCCTCCGCGGGCCGCCTCCAGGACGGCCGCCGCGAGCCGCAGCCCCGGGGGAGCGAACGCGACGGGAACGGAAGCCGTGGCGGGACGTGCCTCCATCGCGCCCGAGAGGGCGGCGAGCGCCGCAGTGCGCGGACGCTGGTCGACGAGGACGAGGCGCGGCGTGGCCAAGGGGAGCCCATTCTACAGGCCGCCGGAATTCCCCGGGGCCCGCCCCCCGGCAGGATTTCCCCCGTCTCCGTGCGCCCTTGAATCCGGCGGCCGGCAGGCTAGACTGCGCCGCGAGTCCCGGGGAACCACCCTGGGCACCCTGGAGGAGATCCGCCTTGAATCGCTCTCTCGTCGCCGTCGTCGCCGCCCTCGCCATCGCCGGATGCAAGAAGAACGAGCCCGTGACGGCCGCGCCCATCGCGCCCCCGGCGGGTGGCCTGCCCACGATGCCGCCCCCGGGGGGAATGCCTCCCGGCGCGATGCCGCCCCCGTCCATGCCCCCGGGCGGGATGCCGGGCGGGATGCCGGGCGCGCCCCAGGGAGTCGAGCAGCGCATCGCCATCGCGAAGCAGCTCGTGGCGCAGAACCCCAAGGACGTCCAGGCCTGGATCTCGCTCGGCAACGACTACTTCGACTCCCGGCAGTTCCAGCCCGCCGTCGACGCCTACGCGAACGCGCTGGCGCTCGACCCGAAGAACGCCGACGTCCTCACCGACCAGGGCGTCATGTACCGGGAGCTCGGCCAGTACGACAAGGCGCTCGCCAACTTCCTGAAGGCGAACGAGGTGGCCCCCACCCACATGCAGAGCCTCTTCAACGCGGGCGTGGTCTACGCCTACGACAAGAAGGACGCGAAGAAGGCGGAGGAGACCTGGCTCAAGGTCATCGCCAACGACAAGTCGGGGCGCTTCGCCGCCCAGGCCGGCCAGGCCATCGCCGAGCTGCGCCAGCGCGGCGCAGCCCCCGGCATGCCGGCGCCCGGAGCCCCGGGTAAGTGAAGCGAGCCGACCCGCATCCCTCACGGTCGAACGGAGGCACCCCATGGCCCGCAAGATGAACTTCAACGCCGGACCCGCCGCGCTCCCCCTCCCCGCCCTGGAGCGGGCCCGCGAGGAGCTGCTCGACCTCGCCGGAAGCGGCATGTCGGTCATGGAGCACAGCCACCGCGGCAAGGAGTACGAGGCCGTCCACGACGAGGCGCTGTCGCTCCTCCGCGAGCTGCTCGCCGTTCCCGCCTCGCACGAGATCCTCTTCCTGCAGGGCGGCGCCTCGGCGCTCTTCGCGCAGATTCCCATGAACCTCATGGAGAAGGGGAAGGCCGCGCAGTACCTCGTGACCGGCGCCTGGGGAGAGAAGGCGGTCGGGGAGGCCAAGGTCGTCGGGGCGCTCCTCGGCGCCTCGGTGTCCACCCAGACCACCGGCACGGGCGACGGCAAGGAGAAGAGCTACGTCCGCGTTCCCGCGCCCGCCGAGGTGAAGGTCGACCCCGCCGCCTCCTACCTGCACCTCACCTCGAACGAGACCATCCACGGCATCGAGTTCAACGTGGAGCCCTCCCGCGCCTTCCCGTCCACCGGGGCGACGCCGCTCGTCGCCGACATGTCGAGCGACTTCCTCTGGCGCCCCTTCGACGTCTCCCGCTTCGGGATCGTCTACGCCGGCGCCCAGAAGAACATCGGCCCGTCGGGCATCGTCGTGGCCATCGTCTCGAAGGAGCTCGTCGAGAAGGGGCGCAAGGACATCCCGAAGATCTTCCAGTTCCGCACCCACGCCGAGAACAAGTCGCTCTACAACACGCCGCCCACCTTCGGCGTGTACATGGTCCGGAACGTCCTCGCCTGGCTGAAGGGGCTCGGCGGCCTCGGCGCCATGGAGACCACGAACCGCAAGAAGGCCGCCCGCCTCTACGGCGCCATCGACGCGAACCCGGCCTTCTACCGCTCCCCGGTGGAGCGGGAGAGCCGCTCGGTGATGAACGTGGTCTTCCGCCTGCCCAGCGAGGCGCTCGAGGAGCAGTTCATCGCCGAGGCGAAGAAGCGCGGCATGGTCGGCCTGAAGGGGCACCGCTCGGTCGGCGGGATCCGGGTGTCGACCTACAACGCGGTCCCGTTCGAGTGGGTCGACGCGCTGGCGGCCTTCATGGCGGAGTTCTCGCAGGGCAAGTAGCGTCACCGGGGGCGCGTCATCGGCCGGGGCGCCTGCCGCCGGTCGGGGGCTACCCCTCCTCGCACCGCGCTCGCTACTTCGCTTCCGCCTTCCGTGCCGACCGGGCGGTCGCGAGGAGCGCCGGAGTGCTCGCCGTCACCTGCTTCGCGTCCCGGCTCGCGAGGACGACGAGGAGGATCACCTGGTCGGACGCGTCGATGGAGGCGACCGCCTCCTGGGCCGCGCGGTCGTTCACGAAGACCCCCCCGCCCGGCCCCGGGCGCGTCGCCCGGTAGGAGATCGCCCTCGCCTGGAACGGCCGGCCGAGGCCGGTGGTCCCGCCCTCGATGGGCTTCGCCTCGTAGTCCATGACGTCCTTCTTGAAGGCCTCGGCCTCCGCGGCGAGCGCCGCGTCGAAGGACTTCCCGTCCCGGTAGATGGGGCGCACGTACATGGTGGCCGGGCCGCTCCAGGCCTCCGCGCCGCGCGGGTGCAGGATCACGGGCAGCCGATCGGCCTGTCCCGCCTTCACGTCGGCCACCCAGCCGTCGGGAGGCGTGAACGCGTAGGCCTCGTCGCCGATGCGCAGCGTGAAGCTCCCGTCGGCGGCGACCGTGGCGACGGGCGTGGGGTGGCCGAATCCCTTGGGCGCCACGTCGAGCGCGACGATGGAGCAGGCCTTGCCCGGAGGGAGCGCGACCACGCCCTCTCCCAGCTCGCACTTCCCGACCTCCTTGCCCTTGTCGTCCCAGACGGTCCAGGTGCCGACCTTGGCCCCGTCGAGGAGGCGCCCCGAGGCCCACTTCTTCCCGTTCTGGTGGTAGGCCGTGCGCGTGGCGCGGGGGAGCTCGAACCGGGTCTCGGTGACGAGCCGGCCGCGGTCGTCCCAGGTCTTCCAGGTGCCCACCGCCTCGCCCTTCCGGTACTGCCCCCTGGTCTCGCGCTTGCCGTTCGCGTGCCAGGACTCGAAGGGCCCCTGCGCATCGCCCTTCACGAAGGTCTCCTTCGAGGCGATCGAGCCGTCGGGATGGAAGCGCCAGAACGGGCCGTCGTAGACGAGCTTGCCGTTCACCATGGTCTCGCACCAGCGCGGCTCTCCCTTGGTGAGTCCCGAGTCGCGGGCGCCCTTCGGACAGGTGAACCCGTCCGCGCGCGCCCCGCCCGCGCCGAGCGCCGCCGCGAGGACCGCCATGCCGATCGCCGTTCGCATCCCTCTCCCCTTCGCCGCGTGCACGATCAGTACGTTCCCACGAGGAAGACGTTCGCGGCCACGCCCCACGGGACGGAGGCCTCGCCGCCCTCGAGGCCGCCGCGCAGGAGCACCATGCCCCGGAGGCCGAGCCACCGGTTCAGGGCCACGGTGCCGTTCAGCGTGAGCCCGAGCTCGTCGAGGGCGGTCGGGCTGCTCACCCCCGCGATGGTCTCGCTGGTGCGGAACCAGGAGAGCCGCCCGGTGAGGCGCGTGCGCTCCATGGGGGCCCAGGAGACCTGACCCCAGGCGCTCTGTCCCTCCACCCAGCCGAAGTCCTGGAGGTACCCGAAGGAGAGCCCGGCCAGCACCTTCGTGAAGGTGACCTCCGGTCCCACGTAGGAGTGCGAGAGGCTGGAGGTGATGTCGTCCACCCAGCCGCCGAGGAGCGCGATGCGGAGCCACGGGAGGGCGTCGACGCCAGCCGATCCGTCGGCGCGGCGGGACGGGCCCGGGTAGGTGGCGATGGGCTCGGAGTTGGGGAGCAGGAGCCCCCAGTACGAGAAGCCCGCGGCGATCCAGGCGATGGGCACGGGCCGCACCGACACCGAGAGCCGGGCAGAGTCGATGTAGGCCGGGGCGCTCACGTCGCCGAAGCCCATGCGCAGGTCGCCACTCGCGCTCAGGATGCCCCCCGCCCAGTAGTTGAGGAGGAGCTCGCCCTCGTAGTGGCGCTGCACGGCGTCGTTGTTCACCACCGCCGCCCGGGCGCTGCCGGAGAGGAGCGTCCCCTCGATGGGGACCTCGAAGTTGCCGTAGAGCCCACCCGTGTACTGGCTCGCCGTGGGCTCGGTGGTCCAGGTGTCCGGGACGAGCCCGCCGAAGACGCCGACCTCGTTGCGGCCGAAGCGGATGCCGCCCTGGGCGCCGTCGAAGACCGTGGCTCCCGGGGCGAACCAGGGCTGCACGCGCCCGAAGGCCGCGCTCCAGCGCCGGGTCGGATCCCGCTGGGCGAGCTCCAGGTCGTACACGAGGAGCTGGGTGGAGGAACCCGGGACGTAGGTCGAGTCGCGCTGCGTCCACTGCATGAGGCGGGCGTCGGCGTAGAGCTTGAAGCCGGCGAAGGTGTCGAGGCCGTTCACCTGGATGTCGAGCTGGATGCGCTGGGAGTCGCCGGGACCGCTCGGGCTCGCGAGCCAGAGGGCGTACCCGAGATCGCCCCGCAGGACCGGGAGCTGGCCGATGCTCACCTCGCGCGGCTGCGCCTTCGACTCGACCACGACCACCGGCGTCCCGGTGACGCGGGCGAACCGCGCCTCCTGCTCCTCGTCGGTGGGGATGGGCGCCATCTTCGCGACGGCCGGCGCCCCCGGCACGGTGGTCTCGACCAGGAAGCGGTCGCCGGGCTTGATCCCCTGTCCCGTGCAGGTGGCCGAGTGGTCGGCGGTCTCCCGGATGGTGCAGCTTCCGGAGGGCTGTCCGGCCCGGGTGAGTCGGATCACCTGCCCGACGGCCACGCCCTCCGCACTCCCGGCGTCGAGGTAGCCCGTGGTGGCGGTGGCGAAGGTGACCTTTCCCTCCACCCGTCGCGCCACCGCGGGCGCCGGGGCGGGGCCGGGGGTGGCGGCGGGGGCAGCCGTGACC
>JBAVCR010000280.1:0-1696 GCA_049586815.1 Anaeromyxobacteraceae bacterium | reverse complement strand
GCTGCGCGTCGACCTCGAGGCCGGCGCGCGCGACGAGGTGGCGGCGGCGCTCGCCCCGCTCTCCGCGGAGCTGCGCCCGGTGGCCCCCACCTTCGAGGACCTCTTCCTCTCGCGCCTGCACCGGGAGCACGCCGCGTGAACCCGGCCTGGTCCATCGAGGCCGATCGCCTCACCCGGAGGTTCGGCGACTTCGTCGCCGTGGACGACGTCTCCTTCCACGTGGAGAAGGGGGAGATCTTCGGCTACCTGGGCGCGAACGGGGCCGGGAAGTCCACCACCATCCGCATGCTCATCGCGCTCCTCGCCCCGACCTCGGGGACGGCCATGGTGGCGGGGCACGACGTGGCCACCGAGCCGGAGCGGGTCAAGGCGGCCATCGGCTACATGTCGCAGAAGTTCTCGCTCTACCTCGACCTGCCGGTGAAGGAGAACCTGCGCTTCTTCGGCGGGGCCTACGGGCTCTGGGGCGCGGAGCTGGCGCGCCGCTCGGAGGAGATCCTCGAGCTCACCGGCCTCGCCGAGCACCGCGACGCCATCACCGGCTCGCTGCCCGGCGGCATCCGGCAGCGGCTCGCCCTCGGCAGCGCGGTGCTCCACCGCCCCTCCATCGTCTTCCTCGACGAGCCCACCGCCGGCGTCGACCCCGAGGCGCGCCGCTCCTTCTGGCGGCTCATCCGGGAGCTGGCCCGCGGCGGCACCACCGTCTTCGTCACCACCCACTACCTCGACGAGGCCGAGTACTGCCGCCGCATCGGGCTCATGGTGGACGGCAAGCTCGTGGCCCTCGACACCCCGTCGGCGCTGAAGCGCACCTGGGTGCCGGACCGGGTGCTGAACGTCCACGGCCGCGCCATGACCACCGGCGCCGCGGCGCTGCGCGGGCGCCCCGGGGTCCGGGCCGTCGAGCCCTTCGGCTCCGGTCTCCACGTCCGCGTCGACCCGGCCGGCTGGACCGCGGCCTCCGTGAAGGAGGCCCTCGTGTCGGCGGGCGGGGAGTCGGTCTCGGTGGAGGAGGTGGAGCCGTCGCTCGAGGACGTCTTCCTCGCCGTGGTGGGACGCAGCGAGGGGGAGGCGGCATGAGCGCGCCCGGCACCGCGGCGGGGCGCTTCTTCGCCCGGGTGATGGCCATCGCCTGGAAGGAGGTCCTGCACATCCGCCGGGACGCCGGCACCCTCGCCATCGCCCTCGTCATGCCGGTGGTGATGCTCCTCCTCTTCGGTTACGGCGTGAGCTTCGACGTCGACCACATCCCCATCGCGGTGTCCGACCTGGACCGCACCGAGGCCTCGCGGCGCCTCGCCCTCGCCTTCACCGAGAACGGCGAGTTCCGTGCGGTGGGCGGCGCCTCGGCCGACGACGCCGACACGCTCTTCCGCCGCCACCAGGCGCGCGCCGTGCTCGTCGTCCCGCAGGGCTACGAGAAGGACCTGCTCCGGGGCGGGCCGGCCCGCGCCCAGCTCCTCGTCGACGCCGCCGACCCGATCACCGCGAACCAGATCCTCACCAAGGCCGACGCCATCGCCCTCCAGGAGGGGAGGCGGGCCGCCGGCGCGGCGACGATCTCGGCCGGCCCTCCGCTTCGGGCACAGGTGTCGACCCGCTACAACCCGGAGTCGCGGTCGGCCGTCTACGTGGTCCCCGGCCTCGCCGCCTACCTGATGGCCATCACCGCCGTGCTGCTCACCGCGCTCACCGT
>JBAVCR010000279.1:0-6724 GCA_049586815.1 Anaeromyxobacteraceae bacterium | reverse complement strand
CACTCCTCGAAGCCGAGCGGCGGGGACCGTCCCGCCGGGACGGCGCCGGGCGGGCACGGGAGCGGGGCGAGCGCGACGAGCAGCGCGGCGAGGAACCCGGTCACCTCTCCTCCACCGGTGGCGTGCTCACCGAGGCGAGCCAGGCCGACACCACCGGGAAGATCTCGGCGGGCGCGGCGCGCCCGACGATGAGGTCGGTGTGCCCGTAGTCGGCGGCGTGGCCCAGGTCCTCGCGGAACTCGACGTAGGTGCGCGGGCCGCCCCAGGCCTCGAAGCTCCTGCGCACCACGTCGGGGGGCGCCAGCGCGTCCCGGGGCGCGGCGAGGAACAGCGCCGGCTGCCGGCAGGAGGCGAGCCCGGCGCGGTAGTCGCGGAGGTCGTCGGCGGAGCGGCAGACGTCGCGCGTCACCCAGCCCGCGAGCTGCGCGAACACGCCCGGGGGGACGTCCTCGATGCCGTTCGCGAGCAGCCGCCGCAGCACCGGGCGCTCGACGTTGCGGCCGTTGATGGCGATCTCGCCCGCGGCGGGGTGCAGGAGCCCGGCCCAGGGCGCGACCATCCGGGCCACGGTCCGGTTGTAGCGCCCGTCGACGAGCGTCCCCTGGCGCACGTGGCGCGCCACCCCGCCCTCGACGTCGAAGCTCATGGGGCCGGCGATGGCGACGATGTCCGCGATCCGCTCCTGGTGGAGCTGGCAGGAGACCATGCCCGCCACCGCGCCCAGGCTGTGCACGACCCAGAGCACCCGGTCCTCGCCGGTCTCGCGGCGGATGGCGTCGAGCGCCGCGGGGACGTCGGACTCGACGTAGTCGTCGAAGGTCCAGGGGCCGGCTCCCGCGGGGCCCCGGCGGGAGTCGCCGTGGCCGCGCAGGTCGAGGGAGAAGGTGCGGAATCCCTCCCGGGCCAGGTGCGCCGCGAGCGACACCTCCTCCGTGCCGGCGTCGAGCGTCCACCGGTTGGCCGAGAGCCCGTGCACGAGGAGGACCGGGGGGTGACGCTCCGTCGCCCGGGGGTGGCGGGTGCCGAGCGCGAGTCGCCAGCCGTCGCGGGTGACGGCCAGGACGACGCCGTCGTCCGCGATGGGCTGCCGGAGGCGCCAGGTCCAGAACGCGTAGTGCCCGATCGCGAGCACCGCGGCGACCGCGGCGGCGGCAGCGGCGACGAGCACCCATTCCATGCTCCGGGAATTTATCGCAGGGCCGGGGCCGCGGCCCGGGAAACCCGGGCCGGGAGCGGTGGCCCGCCCGTTGCAAAATCCCGCCTCGAGACCTGCGGAGTCGCCCGGGATGGGCGCCTCCCGTGGTCGAAGAGTGCGGACAGGGACCGGAGGCGTCGTCGCTCCCCCGGTGGGGCTGTCCGGAAAGCGAGCAGCAGGGAGCCCGGTTTCCGGGCAAGGGCAACGTCGGACTGACGGGCCGGGCCGGGCGGATCCCGGCGCTTGACCGATCGCGTCGCGGGAGCGTAGCGTCGGAAAACTTCAACATCCACAGGGGTGCGCCGTGAAGAAGGTCGAGGCCATCATCAAGCCGTTCAAGCTGGACGAGGTGAAGCAGGCTCTCTCCGAGATCGGCATCGCCGGCCTGACCGCGACCGAGGTGAAGGGCTTCGGCCGGCAGAAGGGTCACACCGAGCTCTACCGGGGCGCCGAGTACGTGGTCGACTTCCTGCCCAAGGTGAAGGTCGAGGTCGTCGTCTCCGATGCGCTCGCCACCAAGGTGGTCGAGGTGATCGAGCGCGCCGCCAAGACCGGCCGGATCGGCGACGGGAAGATCTTCGTCGTGCCCGTCGAGGAGGTCATCCGCATCCGGACCGGCGAGCGCGGCGAGGACGCCCTCTAGCGCCGGATCTCCGGCAAGAAGGGGAGCGCCGTGTCGCGAGCCGGCAAGGCTTCGCCTCTCCCGGCGGCCCTGGCGCGTGGTGCCATCGACTCCATCGGCGATCCGGTCCTCCTCGTGGGGCCGGATGGTGGAGTCGTGCACCTCAACCCGGCCGCCGAGGAGCTCTTCGACCGCAGCCGCGACCGGGCCGTGGGACTGCCGGTGCGCGCCCTGCCGGGAGGAGCGCCCCTCGAGGCGCTCGCCGAGCGCGTGCGGCGGGGCCAGGAGGCCACGGGATCCGACTTCGCGGCGCCGCGCGACCCTTCGGTCCCGCTTCACGTCGAGGCCTCCCCCCTCTTCGACGGCGCCTCCTGCGTGGGCACGGTGCTCGTCGTCCGCGCGCGGAGGAGCGGCGAGCGCCACCTCGATTTCGAGGCCCTCGCCGCGGGGCTCGCCCACGAGATCAAGAATCCCCTCGCGGGGTTGCAGGGCTCGGCGGAACTCCTCGCCCGCGAGGCGGACGGGGCAGCCCGCGAGTACGCGCTCGTCATCGCCCGCGAGGCCCGGCGGGTCGACGGCCTCGTGCGCGAGCTGCTCGACCTGGCCCGCCCCGCCACGCTGCAATCCGGCCAGGTGAACATCCACACGGTGCTCCGCGACGTCATGCTGATCGCGAAGGGGCTGCCCGGCGGCGATCGCGTGCTCTTCACGCAGCACTTCGACCCGTCGCTGCCGGCGCTGCTCGGCGACCAGGAGAAGCTCACGCAGGTCGCCTTGAACGTCCTGCGGAACGCGGTCGAGGCCGTGAAGGAGACGCCCGGCGCGGAGGTCGTCCTGGAGACGGGCGTCGCGCCCCTCCGCCTCCGCCAGGCCGGCGGGAAGACGGTCCCGCTCGCCCGGATCGCGGTGCGGGACAACGGCCCGGGCATCCCCGAGTCGATGCTCACGCGGCTCTTCACCCCCTTCGCGACCTCCAAGGCGCAGGGGACGGGACTCGGCCTCGCCATCTCCCGGCGCATCGTCGAGGCGCACGGGGGGCGCATCGAGGTCCGGAACCACGGGAATGGCGCCGAGGCCGCGCTCTTCCTGCCCCTCTACCAGGGCTAGGGCGCTCCGTCCGCCCGCCCCGGCCGGGACTGCCCGCGAGGCGGGCATGCAGGGTGCCCATCGAACGGGCATAAGAGGTGCATGACCGAGGGACCGATGCGCAAGGTACTCATCGTCGACGACGAGCCCTCGGTCCGTTTCGTCCTGGCCCGCACCTGCGAGCGGGTGGGCGTCCCCCATGTCGAGGCCGGCAGCGCCGAGGAGGCGCGGGAGCAGCTCGCCCGGCACGGCACCGCCAGGCAGGGAGGCGTCGGCCTCGTGCTCCTCGACGTCCGCCTGCCCGGGGACGACGGCTTCACGCTCCTCGGAGAGCTCGCCGGCCGGACCGACTCGCCCTTCGTCGTCGTCATGACGGCCGAGGACACGATGCGCTCGGCCGTGGAGGCCATGAAGCGCGGCGCCGCCGACTACCTCGGCAAGCCCTTCGACCTGACCCGCGTGGAGCGCATCGTCCGCGACCTCGCCATCGGGCCGGAGCCGGACGTGGAGGACCGCCCGGAGCGGCCCTCCCCGCGCGCTTCCGAGCCGGAGAAGCGCCGGGACGGCGCCCCGCTCGAGTCGCTCATCGGGCGCTCGCCGGCCATGGTCGAGGTCTTCAAGGAGATCGGCCGCGTCGCCCGCACCGAGATGACGGTCACGCTCATGGGCGAGAGCGGCACGGGCAAGGAGCTCGTCGCCCGCGCCGTCCACGCCAACTCGGCCCGGGCCCGCGGCCCGTTCATCACCGTCAACATGGCCGCCATCCCGCGCGACCTCATGGAGAGCGAGCTCTACGGCCACGAGCGCGGCGCCTTCACCGGGGCCGCCGAGCGCCGCCCCGGCAAGTTCGAGCTGGCGAGCGGCGGGACGCTCTTCCTCGACGAGATCGGCGAGATGCCGGTCGAGCTGCAGGCCAAGCTGCTCCGCGTGCTCCAGGAGCGGGAGATCGACCGGGTGGGCGGATCCCGTCCGCTGCCCGTCGACGTGCGCATCGTCGCCGCCACGAACGCCGACCTGGGGCGCTCCGTCGAGGAGGGGCGCTTCCGCCGCGACCTCTTCTACCGGCTCGCGGTGGTCCCCATCCGGCTGCCGCCGCTGCGGGAGCGCGACCACGACGTCGTCCTGCTGGCCCGCCACTTCGCCGCGAAGTACGGCGAGCAGCTCCGGGGCCGGGGGCTCACCATCGCCCGCGACGCGGAGCCGCTGCTCCTCGCCCACTCCTGGCCGGGGAACGTCCGGGAGCTGCAGAACGTCATCCAGCGGGTGCTGCTCTCCTTGCCCGGGAACCGCATCACCGCGCGCGACCTGGGGCCGCTGCTCCCCGCCGGCGCCGCACGCGAGAAGGGGCTCTCCGGCTTCGTGGACGGCTTCCTCGACGGCCCCGACCCCGACGGCGGGCGCTACCAGGCCGCGCTGGCCGCCGTGGAGGCTCCCCTCATCGCCGGGGCCATGGACCGCACCCGCGGCAACCAGCTGAAGGCTGCCGAGCTCCTCGGCATGAACCGCAACACGCTGCGGGAGCGCATGCGCGCGCTCGGGCTGAAGCCGAAGGACTGAACGGACACGCGACGAGGCGCCCCCCGACCGCGACCGCGGCCAGGGGGCGCACCGGGAACCAGCGTCAGCGGCTGCCCTCGATCTCGATCTCGTCGGCCGAGAAGGTGGCGCCCGTCATGGGGACGCGGCTGCGCGCCTTCACCACCGTGCGCGGAACCACGACGAGGTCGAAGAAGGCGGCCGCGCCGAGCGGCCCGTCGGTCGCGTCGCGGTAGGACGTCCCCGCGCCCGCCTGGATGGTGATGCCCAGAACGACGAGGCGCCCCGCCGCGGCGTCCTTCGAGGCGACCGGGCCCTGGAGGTGGAGCCGGTCGTCGTTCGTGGCCTCGACGCGGGTCGCGATGATCTCGCCGGCCTCACCCGTCATGCCGCGGACCTCGACCGGACCCGTGCCGATGGTGGTGAGGTCGAGCGTGCCGCCGCCGCCCCCGCCGCTGCCCGACGAACGCCACTCGGTGAAGGCGTCGGTGCGCACGGTGAGCCCGAGCACCTGGAAGGAACCCTCGCGCGCCGTCGTCGCCGTCACGTTCGACACCGGCCCCTGGACCCGCGTGTTGGCGCGGAAGGAGACCTTGCTCGCCTGGAGCACGCCGGCGGCGTCGAGGTGGCCCTCGGCCTCGACCTTCACGCCAGGGGCGAGGTCGGCGGGAACGCCGTTCTCCCAGCGGGTGGTGGTCGAGGTGACGACCGCCTGGCCGGAGACCACGAACTGCGCCGCGGCGCCGCTCGTGACGATCCCCTCGACCTCGGCCTCGGATCCCGCCTGGCCGAGCTTCGCGTCCTCGAGCTTCACCGCGGTCGCGGTGAGGGCCCCGTTCACCGGGTGCGCGGCGGCGTGGACCTCGACGTACGATCCGTTCGCGACCCCGGCCGGCAAGGCGACGCCGGCGGCGAGCGTGACCGCATAGCTGGAGGCCGCGTCGGGCGTGGTCTTCAGGGTGAACTTCCCGGCGGCGGCGTCGAGGTCCGAGACGAAGCCCTTCACCTCGAAGTCCTCCGACGTCCCCGACTCCTTCTCCACGCGCGTGGCGCGGAAGGCGCCGGTGGCGGTGGGGTGGCCGTGGACGCGGACGCGCTCGCCGACCGCGATCGACGCGAGCCGTGCGGTCCGGTCCTCGAACTCGGTGCCGTGCTCCACCTCGACCTCGTGGCCGCCGACGTGGAGGCCGCTCGCCCCCTTGTCGTCCACGCGACCGGAGACCGCGTGGTGGGTCTCGATCTCGCTCGCCCGTCCCGTCCCGGCGACGTCGTCCTTCGCGCCCTTCACGGTGACGACCATCCCGACCTTGATCTCCGACTCGGGCCGGCCCGGATTGTCGTCGATCCGGATGGTCGCCGAGGAGGCGTCGTAGCGGATGCCGTTCACGGTGAGCGGGGCGACCGCTGTGACCGCGCCGCGCAGGCCGGGGGTCGTCGCGGCCGGACCCGTGGGGCCGGTCGAGCCGGTCGGCCCGGTGCTGCCCGTGGGGCCCGTCGATCCGGTGGGGCCGGTCGTTCCGCCGGTGGTCCCTCCGTCGGTGGTCCCGCCGCAGGCGGTGAGGAAGGCTGCCAGGATTCCGATCGTCGCAACTCGCCGTGTGACTCGCATGTCCGCTCCGTCCTTGGAGAAGGTCCCCTTCTGCTTCCACGCGGGTGACACCGCGGGCGGACGGTGCGGGACAAGACTCTTCGGGTCCGGGTGGGGGGCACCCGCCGGGCGTTCACCGTCCCGAGACGTAGGTGGGCGAGATCACGGCGGTTCCAGGCAGGCCGGTGCCGGTCTGGCCCCGCTCGTTCGCACCCCAGCACATGAGCGACCCGTCGGTGAGGAGCGCGCACGAATGGTTGCCGCCGGCCGCGACCGCGCTCGCCGATCCCACCACGCCGGGGAGCGTCACGTCCACCTTCCCGATCGGCGCGGCGGCCCCGGTGAGCTGGCTCTGCCCGTTCGCGCCGAAGCACTTCATCGTCGCCCCGCCCGGCTCGAGGCCGCAGACGTGGGCGCGGCCCGAGGCGACCAGGCCGGGGGCGAAGCCCCCGCCGAGCGAGGGCGCGAGCGGGACGAGTTGCGTGGCCGGCGGCGGCGCGGAGGTGGTCACCTGACCCTCCGCGTTCTCTCCCCAGCAGAAGAGCTGCCCCGGAGACCCCACGACCGCGCAGGACGAGCTCCTTCCCGCCGCGGCGAACGCGGCGAGCGCGCCCGGAGGGAAGGCGGAGGTGGCGACCGCGGCGGGCGCGGTCCGCGAGGTGGTCGTGCCGTCGCCGAGCTGGCCGCTCCCGTTCGC
>JBAVCR010000278.1:0-6399 GCA_049586815.1 Anaeromyxobacteraceae bacterium | reverse complement strand
CTCGGCCACCAGCCCGCCGGTGCAGCTCTCGGCGAGGGCGACCCGCTCGCCGCGGCGGGTGAGCTGGGCCACCACGAGGGGGGCGAGCTCGTCCTTGCCCTCGGCGAAGATGGCGTCGCCGAAGATGGCGCGGACGTGCGCCAGGATGGCATCGGCGTGCTGCTCGGCGGAAGGTTTCGTGAGCCCGCTCGTTGCGCCGGCTGAAGCCGGCGCCAGGGGGACAGCCCACTTCACGTGGATCTCCGGCCAGTGGGCCCTGTAGCCGAAGCGGACGCCGCGGTTCGCCGGGTCGTCCATCACCGGGCGCATGGCCTCGTCGGCGTGCGACTCGGGGACGGCGAAGAGCTTCACGAGCCGGAAGGCGGGCGTGGCGCCCACCCGGGCCGCCACGCGCGGTAGGACGAACTCCTCGGAGAGGCCGCGGTACTCGACCGGGACGCCCGGGAGCGCCACGAGCTCCCCGCGCCCGATGCGCACCGAGAAGCCCGGGGCGGTGCCGTGCCGGTTCGGGAGGACGGTCGCGCCGCGCGGGAAGCGGGCCTGCTTGGCGTTGTTGGGCGTCATCTCCCGGCCGAGCTTCCGGAAGCGCTCCCGGATGGCCTCGAGCGAGGGCTCGTCGACGACGAGCGGGACCCCGAGCGCGCCGGCCACCACCTCGGCGGTGAGGTCGTCCTCGGTGGGGCCGAGGCCGCCGCTCATGACGACGAGGTCGGAGCGGGCAGTGGTCTCGCGGATGGCGGCGAGCAGGTCGTCGCGGTCGTCCCCCACGAGCGTCTTTCGCCGGGTCAGGACCCCCAGGTCCCAGAGGTGGTCCATGAGCCACGGGGAGTTCGTGTCGACCACCTGGCCGGTGAGGAGCTCGTCGCCGGTGGCGAGGAGCTCCACGTGCATGGGGGAGGTGGGTTCGCTCACGGGGTCAGCTCCAGGCACCACCAGTGGACGTCCCCGGAGCAGCCGAGGAGCAGGGTGAGGCCGACCTGCAGGAAGCCGAGCGCGAGCGCCGCCCAGACCCCGGCGGCCACGTCGTCCATCACCACGCCGAGGCCGGTCTTCACCCGGTCGAACGCCGAGGCCGGCCAGGGCTTCGCGACGTCCATGATCCGGAAGAGGACGAAGCCGGCGATGGCGTTGCCCCAGGACCAGGGGAAGAAGGCCAGGGCGACGAGGTACCCGACCACCTCGTCGATGACGATCGGGGAGGCGTCGACCACCTTCCAGTAGGCGCCGGCCCGGGTGGCGGCGGCGACGGCGATGGCGAGGAGCGCCGCGGTCGCGGCCAGGTAGGCGGGGAGCGGCAGCTGCCGGAGGAGCCAGAAGAGTGGCACGGCCCCGAGCGTGCCCACCGTCCCGGGCGCCACCGGCGAGAAGCCGCACGGCCCCCAGGCGGCCAGGATCACCCAGGGGGATGGGGGGCCGTCGGGGCGACCCTTCTTCAAGGCGAACGCGGCCAAGGCCCGGTCGAGACCTAGATGTACTCGTCGCCCTCGTCCTTCGCCTCGAGGTCGTCGTCGTCGGGCTCGAGCGCCTCGTCCGACTCGATCTCGCGGCGGACCGCGGCGGGCAACGCCTCCTTCTGGATGCGGTTCCGGAAGAAGATCGACTCCACGAGCCCCATGACGATGTAGGCGCCGGCGAAGACGAGCAGGACGAAGGAGGCGCGCGTGGCGATCCCGATGGCGACGCCGGCGGCGGCGACGAACCCGAAGGTCGCGACGCTCTTCGCCGAGAGGTGCGTGTCCTTGAAGGTCCGGTAGCGGACCGTCGAGACCATGAGGAAGGCGAGCAGGCCGACGCCGATGGCGATGGGCACGTGGGTCGACGGATCGGTGGGCGCCCCGTACTGCCGGTAGTGGGCGATCACCACCGAGACCAGGGCGCCGGCGGCGAGCGGGATGGGCAGCCCGGTGAAGAAGCGGTGGGAGGCCTTGTCCCCGCGGGCGGCGAGCACGTTGAAGCGGGCGAGCCGGAGCGCGCCGCACGCGGCGAAGGAGAAGGAGAGGAAGAGCCCGAGGAACCCCATCGGGGCGAGCGCCCACTTGTAGACGAGGAGCGCCGGGGCGGCGCCGAAGGAGATGACGTCGGCGAGGCTGTCGAGCTGGACGCCGAAGTCGGACTGCGTCCGCGTCATCCGGGCCACGCGCCCGTCGAACATGTCGAAGAAGATGGCGAAGAAGATGGCGAGCGCCGCCCGGTAGAGCTGCTCGGGGGTGGGGTCCCCCGCCGAGAGGGTCATCGAGTAGAAGCCGAGGAAGATCGAGCTGACCGTGAACAGGTTCGGCAGCACGAACATGGCCTTGCGCAGGTTGATCTGCATCGCTGGCGCGATCCTCCTGGAGGCTCACCGACGTGGAAAGGCTTGCACGGGGGCCCCGGGAAGTCGAGGCGAGAACCGGACCCGGTGGTTCATAAGCGCCCCCGATGGGGGCCGCAAGAAAGCGCTCCGGCCGAATTCCGGAGGGATCACGCGCCGAGGACGGCCGCCACCCGCCGGGCCGCCTCGAGGACCTCTTCCCGCGAGACGTCGAGGTGGGTGACGAAGCGCACCAGGTCGGGCCGGGAGCCCTCCGGATTGGAGAGCACGCCCGCCTCCTTGAACCGGGGAACGAGGTCCGCCGCCGGTCGGCCGCCGAAGGAGACGAAGAGCAGGTTCGTCTCCACCGGATGGGGGATCTCTGCGCCGGGGATGGCCGACAGCGCGGTGGCGAGCGTCCGGGCGTTCTCGTGGTCCTCGGCGAGCCGCGCCACGTTGTGCTCGAGCGCGTGGAGGCCCGCGGCGGCGAGCACCCCGGCCTGCCGCATGGCGCCCCCGAGCCGCTTGCGGAGGCGGCGGGCCTCCCGGATCCGGTCGCGGTCCCCGGCCAGGATCGACCCGACCGGCGCGCCCAGCCCCTTCGACAGGCAGAGGGAGACGAGCGTGGCCCCGGCCGCGAAGTCGCGCGCCGGCACGCCCGACGCGACCACCGCGTTCATGAGCCGCGCGCCGTCGAGGTAGAGGTCGAGGCCGCGCCGGCGGGCCACCTCGGCGAGGGCCTGGACCCGCTCGAGCGGGTAGACGCTGCCGCCCCCGCGGTTGTGGGTGTTCTCGATCTCGAGCACGCGACTGCGGGGGAAGTGCTCCGACTCGGGCCGGATGGCGGCCTCCACCTCGACCGGATCGAGGAGCCCCCGGTCGCCGCGCAGGGTCCGCGGCTGGATGCCCCAGAGCGCCGGCATGGCGCCGCCCTCGAAATTCACTGGATGTGCGCCCTGGTCGCAGATCACCTCGTCGCCGGGGCGGGTGAGGACGCCCAGCGCGACCTGGTTCGCCATGGTGCCGCTCGCCACGAAGAGGGCGGCCTCCTTGCCGAGCAGGTCGGCGGCCCCCTCCTGCAGGCGGTTCACCGTGGGATCCTCCCCGTAGACGTCGTCTCCCAGCGCGGCGCGGGCCATGGCCTCGCGCATGGCGGGCGAGGGGAGCGTGACGGTGTCGGATCGCAGGTCGATGGGCTTCATGGTCCCTCCGGGGCGGGCGATGTTAGCATCCGGGAACCGTGACGGAGCGCGAGCGGGCCGCGAGGATCGTCGATCGGCTGGAGGCGGCCATGCCGGACGCCCGCATCGAGCTCGACTTCGGCACCGACCTCGAGTTGCTCGTCTCGGTGATCCTCTCGGCCCAGTGCACCGACGCGCGGGTGAACCAGGCCACGCCCGGCCTCTTCGCCGCGTTTCCGGACGCCGCGGCCTACGCCGCCGCCCGCCCCGAGGACCTCTGGCCCCACGTCCGCAGCCTGGGGCTCTTCCGCAACAAGGCGCGGGCCATCGTGGCCGCGGCCCGGGCCATCCTGGGCGAGCACGAGGGCAGGGTGCCCCGGACCCGCGGGGCGCTCGAGGCGCTCCCCGGGGTGGGGCGGAAGACGGCGGGAGTGGTGCTCGTGCACCTCGGCGCGGGGCACGCCTTCCCGGTCGACACCCACGTCGGGCGGGTGTCCCGCCGGCTCGGCCTCACCCGGGAGACGAACCCGGACCGGGTGGAGGAGGATCTCTCCGCGCTCCTCCCGCCGGAGCGCTGGGGCATGGCCCACCAGCTCCTCGTGTGGCACGGGCGGCGCACCTGCCACGCACGCAACCCCGCCTGCGAAGGCTGCGTGGTGGCGCGCCTCTGCCCGAAGGTGGGGGTGGCGGGCGCCCCGCGGGCTCCTACAGCGCGGAGCGGTGCTGCGCGGCCTTCCGGACCTCGTCGGGCGTCTCGGAGGCGTGCTCGGCCTTGAGCTTCTTCATCCGGCGGCGGATGAGCTCGCGCTTCAGGCTCGAGAGGTGGTCGACGAAGACGGTGCCCTCGAGGTGGTCGTGCTCGTGCTGGAGCGCGATGGCGAGCAGGTCCTCCGCCTCGATCTCGAACGGCTTGCCGTGGTAGTCGAGCGCCCGCACCCAGACCTTGGCGAAGCGGTCCACGTCCTCGGACTCGCCGGGGATGGAGAGGCACCCCTCGGTGTAGGTGGTCTCGCCCTCGGTCCGGACGATCTCCGGGTTCACGAGGTGGATGAGCTTCTGCCCTTCCTGGCGCGGGGACGTGTCGATGACGATGCAGCGCTGCAGCACGCCCACCTGCGGGGCGGCGAGGCCAACGCCGTCGGCGGCGTACATGGTCTCGGCCATGTCGTCGAGGAGGCGGCGGATGCCGTCGTCGACCTTTTCCACGGGCAGCGCCCGCTGCTTCAGGATGGGATCGGGCCAGATGACGATGTTGCGAACCATGTTCGAGCTCCCGGTGACGCGGGGATTCTAATCGGGCCGGCCCCTCCGCGCACTCACAGCATGGCGTGCGGGTCGACGTCGAACCGGACCGAGCCACCCCCCGGGGGCTTCCGGGCCGTGGGCCCGAGCGCCCGGTGGAGCCGGCGCAGGGCCGCGCCGTCGGAGGCCCGGAAGAGCAGGTGCCAGCGCCATTTCCCCCGGATCCGCTCGATGGCGGCCGGGGCTGGACCGAGCATGGACACGCCCGCCGCGAGCGCCGGCCGGGCCGCCTCGCCGAGCGCCTCGGCGGTTCGCCGGGCGCCGGTCTCCGACCCCTCCACCCGGACCGCCAGCATGCGTCCGAAGGGCGGGTAGCCGAGCGTCCGGCGGCGGTCGAGCTCGACCTCGGCGAAGCCGGCATAGTCGTGCCCCACCGCGAAGGCCACCGCCGGGGAGTGGGGGTGGAAGGTCTGGACGAGGACCTGCCCGGGGTCGTCGCCGCGCCCGGCGCGCCCGGCCACCTGCGTGAGCAGCTGGAAGGTGCGCTCGGCGGCGCGGAAGTCCGGGAGCGCGAGCGCCGTGTCGGCGAGGACCACCCCCACGAGCGTCACGCCCGGGAAGTCGTGCCCCTTCGTCACCATCTGCGTGCCCACGAGGACGTCGACCTCCCGGCGGGCGAACCGGGCGAGGAGCTCGGCCACGTCGGCGGCGCCGCCCACGGCGTCCCGGTCCATGCGGGCCACCCGCGCATCGGGGAGGAGCTCGCGCACGGCCGCCTCCACCTGCTCGGTGCCGACCCCCACGCCCCCCCGCTCGCCCCCGCAGTCCGGGCAGGTGCGGTTCATGCGCTCCGTCGCCCCGCAGTAGTGGCAGAGCAGCACGCCGCGCCGGGCGTGGAGGGTCATCGAGACGGCGCAGTTCGGGCAGCGCTCCTCGCGCCCGCAGTCGCGGCAGAGGACGAGCGTCTGGAACCCGCGCCGGTTGAGGAAGAGGATGGCCTGCCGCCCGGCCTGCACGGTGGAGCGGAGCGCCCCCTCTAGCGCCGGCGAGAGGAGCCCGGGGAGCGGCGTCCCCTTGCGGATGCGGGAGAGGTCGACGATGCGCACCTCGGGGAGCGGCCGGTCGTCGATGCGCCTCGGGAGCTCGATGCGCTCGTACTTCCCGGCGCGGGCGTTCTCGAGCGTCTCGAGCGACGGCGTGGCCGACCCGAGCACGCAGACCGTCCCCTCCTCGCGGGCGCGCACCACGGCCAGGTCGCGGGCGTTGTAGCCGGGCCCGTCGTCCTGCTTGAAGGAGGGGTCGTGCTCCTCGTCGACGACCACGATGCCCAGGTCCTGCACCGGGGCGAAGACGGCGCTCCGCACCCCCACGCAGATGCGGGCCTCGCCGCGGCGGAGGCGGAGCCACTCCCCGTGCCGCTCCCGGTCGGAGAGCCCGCTGTGCAGGAGCGCCACCTGGTCCCCGAAGCGGGCGCGGAAGCGGCCGGCGAGCTGGGGCGTGAGGGCGATCTCCGGCACGAGGACGAGCGCCCCCTGGCCGGCGGCGCGCGCCCGGGCGATGGCATGGAGGTAGACCTCGGTCTTGCCGGATCCGGTGACGCCGTGGAGGAGGAAGGTCCGGAAGGAGCCCGCGGCGCCGGCGATGCGGGAGAGCGCGGCCGACTGGTCGGTGGTGAGCGGCAGGGGC
>JBAVCR010000277.1:0-8554 GCA_049586815.1 Anaeromyxobacteraceae bacterium | reverse complement strand
GCGCATGACCGACCCCGCCGAGAAGTCCCCGGCCGAGGGGAGCGAGACGCCGCAGCCGGAGGGCGAGGTCAAGGCATCGTTCTTCGACCACCTCACCGAGCTGCGGATCCGGCTCGTGCGCGCGCTCCTCGGCATCGGGGTCGGCGTGGCGGTGGTGGGCTGGTTCTCGGAGCCGATCTTCCGCTGGGTGATGCGGCCGGTCCTCGCGTCGCTGCCGGAGGGGCAGCGGACGCTCAACTACACGAGCTACCTCGAGCCCTTCCTCGTCTACCTCAAGGTGTCGCTCTACGGCGGCCTCTTCGTGGCCGCCCCCTGGGTGCTCTACCAGCTCTGGCTCTTCGTCGCGCCCGGGCTCTACAAGAAGGAGAAGTCGCTCGTCGTGCCCTTCGTGGCCATCGGGACGCTCCTCTTCTACTGCGGCGTGGCCTTCACCTACTTCGTGGTCATGCCCTTCGCCTTCCCGGCGCTCGCCTCCATCGCGGGCCCTGACATGAAGCCGCTCCTCACCATGCGGGAGCAGCTCACCCTCGTGCTCGCCATGATGCTCGGGTTCGGCGTGGTCTTCGAGATCCCGGTGATCATCGCCTTCCTGGCCATGATCGGGCTCGTCACCCCCGAGTTCCTCTCCAAGTACCGCCGTCACGCCCTCATCGTGAACGTGATCGTGGCCGCCCTCATCACCCCCACCGGCGATCCCTTCAACCTCTTCCTCATGGCCGCCCCCATGATCGTCTTCTACGAGGTGGGCATCCTGGCCGCGCGCATCGTCACCCGGAAGAAGCGGAAGGAGGCGGCAGAGGCCGCCGCCGCGTCGTGACGATCCTCCTCGCGCTGGCGGGCTTCTACGCCGCGATGATGCTCGTGCGGTACGGGCGCCGCGGCATCCTCGCCGTCGCCCCCACCCTGGTGCGGAGCCGCCCGGTCCCGGAGGGGCAGGCGCCCACGGAGCCGCAGCGCAAGGCCGGCGAGGTGCTCGCCCCGCTCGGCTTCGTCCCGCACGGCGCCCGCGACGAGGAGGGGCCGCTCGGCGGCCTCGGGCTGCGCTCCGCCTCCTGGGCGGACGGGGAGGCGGTCTTCGCCGACCTCTTCGAGCAGGGGCCGCGCCCGGGCGACCTGGCCCGCGTCCAGCTCCTCACCACCTTCCCCGACGGCGCCGCCGCCCTCACCGCAAACCACGTCCGCAAGTCCCGGTCGGGTCCGGGCGGGGAGGTGGCCGGCCTTCCGGGCACGGCGCTCGACCAGGTGGTGGAGATCCACCGCCGCACCGTGGCCCGCCTCTCGGTCGCGCACGGGAACCCGCTCCCAGCCCACGACAGGGCCGGACGGGAGGCCGCGGCGCGCACCTGGTACCGCGGAATCGGCGGCGCGGAGCTGCGCGCCCGCTTCGCCGTCTACCTCGCGAACGCGCTCGTCGCCGCGGGGATCCTCACCTTCTGCGCCGTGGCCATCTGGCGCTCCCGCTCCGCCCGCTGATCGGAGGTCGTCATGCGTTCCGCAACTCCCCAGGACGTCGTGTTCGTCGCCGGCCGCCGCACCCCCTTCGGCACCTATGGCGGGACGCTGAAGGACATGGGCGCGACCGACATGGCGGTGCACGCCGCGCAGGCCGCCCTGCGCGACTCCGGGCTCGCGCCCGCCTCGGTGGGACACGTCGTCGTCGGGAACGTGCTGCAGACCTCCGCCGACGCCATCTACCTGGCGCGCCACGTGGGACTCAGGTCCGGGGTTCCCGTCGAGACCCCGGCCTTCGTGGTGAACCGGCTCTGCGGCTCCGGCTTCGAGGCCGTGGTGCAGGCCGCGCTGCAGATCTCGACCGGCCAGGCCGAGGTGGTGCTCGCGGGCGGCACAGAGTCGATGAGCCAGGCCCCCTACGTGCTGCGAGGAGGGCGCTTTGGCGTGCCGCTCGGCAAGACCCCGGTCCTCGAGGACTCGCTCTGGACGGCGCTCACCGACACCCAGGCCCGGATGCCGATGGCGCTCACCGCCGAGAAGCTCGCCGAGCAGTACGCCATCACCCAGGACGAGGTGGACGACTACGCGGTCCTCTCGCAGCGCCGCTTCGCCGAGGCCCAGGCCGCCGGCCGATTCGAGGACGAGATCGCCCCGGTGGAGATCGAGACCCGCAAGGGCAAGGTGGTCTTCGAGCGGGACGAGCACCCCCGGCCGGAGACGACGAAGGAGGGGCTGAAGAAGCTCCCCAAGGTCTTCAAGAAGGACGGTGTCATCCACGCCGGCGCCGCGAGCGGCGTGGCCGACGGGGCGGCCATGCTCGTCGTCACCACCCGCGAGGCGGCCGAGCGGCACGGCGTCCGTCCGCTGGCGCGCCTCGTCAACTGGGGCGTGGCCGGCGTCGATCCCACCGTGATGGGCATCGGCCCGGTCCCGGCCTTCCGGAACGCCATGGCCCGCGCCGGCGCGAAGCTCTCCGACTTCGACCTCTTCGAGGTGAACGAGGCCTTCTCCCCCCAGTACCTGGCGGTCGAGAAGGAGCTCGGGCTGCCCCGGGACCGCACCAACGTGGACGGCGGCGCCATCGCCGTGGGGCACCCGCTCGCCGCGAGCGGCGCCCGCCTGACGCTCCACGCCATCCAGGCGCTCCGGCAGCGGGGAGGGCGCTTCGCCCTGGCCGGGGCGTGCATCGGCGGTGGACAGGGTATCGCGGTCGTCCTCGAGGCGCTGTAGGCTCGGGGCGAGGTGGCAGCCATGGAGAAGTTCACGGGGTGCAAGGTGTTCTCGGCGACGCTGGCGCGCGATCGCGACGCCATGAGCGACACCATCAACGAGTGGCTGCGCAAGCATCCGGAGCACGACATCGTCGACAAGACGGTGACGCTCTCCTCGGACAAGCAGTTCCACTGCCTCACCATCATCCTCTTCTTCCGGGAGCGAAGGGCGTAGCCGTGGCGTACCGTCGCGCCGGCAACCCCTTCGACTTCGGGGGCCGGGTCCCCGCCGCCGTCGGGGGGCTCCTCGTCGCCACCGTGGTGGTGAGCCTGGCCGGGGCGCTCGGCGACCAGTTCGGCTTCCCGCTGCGGGGTCTCCTCCTCCTCCAGCCGGCCGCGGTCTGGCGGGGCGAGGTCTGGCGGCTCGTCACCTGGGTGCTCCTCGAGGACAGCCCGGTGAACCTGCTCTTCGGCGGGCTCGTCCTCTGGTGGTTCGGGCGCGACATGGTCGACGCCTGGGGGCCGCGGCGCTTCCTCGCCTCCTGGTTCGCCATCCCCGCGGTGGCGGGTGCGCTCACCTGCCTCCTCGCCCTCCTTTGGCCGAGGCTCGCCGTCTCCGCCCACGCCGGCCTCTGGGTGGCGCTCAACGCGCTCATCCTGGCCTGGGGCGTGGCCCACCCGTTCCGGCAGATCCTGCTCTTCTTCGCCCTGCCGGTCTCCGGACAGGCGCTCGTCTGGATCACCGTGGGCGGCACCGTCCTTTTCGCCCTCTTCTCCGGCGTCGCGGCCTTCGTGCCGCACCTGCTCGCGGAAGGGCTCTCCTGGCTCCACGCGAGCGGCCAGGGGCCGGGGCGCTGGTTCCGGAAGTTGCGCTGGCCGCGCCGCCGCCGGCGCGGGAGGTTCGAGGTCATCCACGCCGACAGCGACCCGGACCGGCGCTGGCTCAACTGACGGGGAAGCGCCCTGCTAGCCGACCGTGATCTGCCGGACCGCGGCGCGGTAGACCCAGACCCGCGCCGTGTTGGTCCGCGCGTCGACGGGCAGGAGGAAGAACCCCGGCGTGGCCTCGGAGTAGTCGGGCGAGAGCCCCGACACCTGGCGGCCGTCCCCGAAGGTGACGCGCACCCGGGTGCCGGAGGCGGCGAGCGGCCGTTCGCCCGTGCCCAGCATGAAGAAGACCGCCTTCACCTGCGCCGCGGGGACGCGCGCCACCGCCCCGTTCGGCTGGATGAGCGGAAGCTCGGCGTCCTCGAGGTCGGCGTTGGCGAGCGCGCCCCGCATCACCTGGCCGTCCACGGTGTGGAGCACGATGCGGTGCTCCCCGGAGACGAACGACGGCGACGGCGCGAAGGGATCGCGCTCCACCTGCGCCGGGATCGGCGTGGGGCGCGGCATGGGAGGCGGGGCGACCGGCGTGGCGACCGGCGGGGGGAGCGGCGGGGCGAGCGACGCCGCGTTGGGCGGGGGCGGGGTCACCCCGAGCGCGTCGAGGGAGACGGCCTCGCCGTCGCCCGGGTCCTCGTCGAGGACGGAGACGGCGACCACGGGCGGGGCCGCCTCCACCACCTCGACGATCTCCTCGACGTCGTCGGCCGAGATCTCGGGGACGGCCTCGTCCACGCCCTCCACGACCACGGCGGCGAAGGCCGGGTCGGCGGGAGGAAGCGGCGGGGGCGCCGGGGGAGCCTCCCAGGCGGCCAGCTCGGCGGGGCTCCCGCTCACCAGGTCGGCGAGCGGCTCCGGGATCGGCTCGGGAAGGGGATCGGCCGGCTGCTCCACCGGGCCGCGCTCCCAGAGGACGCCGGTGGGCTCCTCGGGAGGCGGGTCGAGGGCGAGCGGAGCCGCCGGGATCGCGGAGCGCAGCTCGCCGAGCCGCGCCTCCTCGTCGAGGGTGAGCCCCTCCGTCCGCTGCCTCTCCTCGAGGTCGCGGATCTCGCGATGGGTGTCCTGGATGTCGGTCATGAGCGTGTGTGCGGTCGGAACCTCGCGATCATACCGCCAGCGAAGGAAGGGTCAAAAGCAGGCAGGCTTGATCCCGGGCCGACGTAAGGCCATGTATGGCGCGTGGATACGCCCGGCCAGTTCCTGCCCATGTCCCCGGAGGAGGTCGCCCTGCGCGGCTGGCCGGGGATCGACGTGCTGCTCGTCACCGGCGACGCCTACGTCGACCACCCCAGCTTCGGCGCCTCGGTCATCGGCCGGGTGCTCGAGGCCAGGGGGTTCCGGGTGGGGATCGTGGCCCAGCCGCGCTGGGACACCGTGGAGGACCTGCTCCGGCTGGGACGGCCCCGGCTCCTCGTGGGGATCACCGCGGGCGCCATGGACTCGCTCGTGAACCACTACACCGCCCACAAGCGCCCCCGCTCCGACGACGCCTACACCCCGGGTGGGGAGGCGGGCCGGCGGCCGGACCGGGCGGTCACGACCTACGCGCGCCTCGCCCGCAGGGCCTTCGGCCCCACCATGCCGATCGTGATCGGGGGCGTGGAGGCGTCGCTCCGGCGCATCGCCCACTACGACTACTGGGACGACCGGGTCCGCCCGTCGGTCCTCGTCGAGAGCGGCGCCGACGTCCTCGTCTACGGGCAGGGAGAGAAGCCCATCGTGGAGATCACCCGGCGGCTCGCCTCCGGCGAGGACGTCTGCGGCCTCGTCGACGTGCCGGGCACCGCGGTGGCGGTGGCCGACCTCGCGCTCGCGGGGCTCGAGGGGCGCGCCCGCAAGACGCTCGTCCTGCCCAGCTTCGAGGAGGTGGCGGCCGACAAGCGGACCTTCGCGCTCTTCTCGCGCCTCTACCACCTCGAGCACAACCACGAGAACGCCCGGGTGATGGTCCAGCGCCACGGGCGCGGCGCGGCGGAGCGCCACGTGGTGGTGAACGAGCCCATGCCGCCCCCCACCACCGCGGAGCTCGACGCCGTGCACGAGCTGCCCTTCGTGCGCGACGCCCATCCGGCCTACGGCGGCGCCCACATCCCCGCCCTCGAGCAGATCCGGTGGAGCGTGGCCATCCTGCGGGGCTGCGCGGCAGGCTGCGCCTTCTGCTGCATCACCGAGCACCAGGGGCGCGACGTCTCCTCCCGCAGCCACGGGAGCGTCATCCGGGAGATCGAGACCATCACCCGGGACCCCAGGTTCCGCGGCACCAT
The DNA here is from genome assembly GCA_049586815.1 of Anaeromyxobacteraceae bacterium. Taxonomy (GTDB): domain Bacteria; phylum Myxococcota; class Myxococcia; order Myxococcales; family Anaeromyxobacteraceae; genus CAIOAK01. Next base: position 2,742 of record JBAVCR010000277.1, on the reverse strand, counting down.
CACCGACCTGGGCGGCGCCACCGCCAACATGTGGCAGATGGGCTGCACCAGCGCGGAGGCCCACGCCGCCTGCCGCCGCGCCTCCTGCGTCTACCCCACGGTCTGCCAGTTCTTCGCGGTCGACCACGGGCCGCTCGTCGAGCTGTACCGGGCCGCACGAGGCGTGAAAGGCGTGAAACACGCCTTCGTGGGCTCCGGCCTCCGCTACGACCTCGCCCACCACGACGAGAGGAACGGGCAGCGCTACCTGGAGGAGCTCGTGTCCCACCACGTCTCCGGGCAGCTCAAGGTGGCCCCCGAGCACGTCTGCGCCGACGTGCTCGGCGTGATGAAGAAGCCCGGGGTGGAGGAGTTCGAGCGCTTCCGGGGCGAGTTCGAGCGCTACTCCCGCAAGGCCGGCAAGGAGCAGTACCTCGTCCCGTACTTCATCTCCTCCCACCCCGGCGCCACCACCGAGCACGCCGTGCAGCTCATGGAATACCTGCAGCGGAACCGCTGGAAGCCCCAGCAGGTGCAGGACTTCATGCCCACGCCGATGACGCTCGCCTCCGACATCCACTGGTCGGGCTTCCACCCCATGAGCGGGAAGCCGGTGCACGTGGTGCGCGACATGAAGGAGAAGCGCACGCAGAAGGCGCTCATCCGCTGGGGCGATCCGCGCAGCCGGCCGCTCGTCGAGGAGGCCCTGCGCCGCACCGGGAGGCTGCGCCCGGGGCAGCGTCTCGGGGCGGGGATGCGCCCGGCCGGGCGCTTTCGCCCGCGCCCTCCGCGTCGCCTGTCCTGACGGCGTCGCGGGGCGCCCGCGTCAACGCCCGCTCCGATCAGCGCGGCGCGGGGTAGTCGATCTTCGCCTTCGCCCGCAGGTCGTCGACGAGATCCTGGACCGCAACGGCCCGCCTGCCCGCGAGGAGCTCGGCCTGGATCTCCCTGCGGACCTTCTCCTCCGGCACCACCTCGCCCCCCCGCCGCCCCTGCACCTGCAACACGTGGAACCCGAACACGGTCTCCACCACCCCGGAGATGCCGCCGTCCGGGAGCGCGAAGGCGGCCGCCTCGAACTCCGGGACCATCGTGCCGCGGGCCACCCAGCCGAGGTCGCCCCCCGTGCCCGCCGTGGCGTCCTGCGAACGCTCCCGCGCCAGGGCGCCCAGGTCGCGCCCCGCGATCGCGAGCCTCCGGACCTCCTCCGCCTCGGCGCGGGCGCGGGCCCGATCGGCCGCCGGCGCGCCCCCGTCGGCCTGGCGGAGCACGTGACGCACCCGCAGCTCGAGCGGGGTGGTGAAGGACTCCGGGTGCGCGAGGTAGTGGGCGTGGACCTCGGCCTCGGAGACCGCGACGCCGCCGAGGCGGCTGGCGAGCAGGTTCTGGATGGAGGCCTGGCGCCGGGCCCAGGCCGGGTAGGTGGCCTCGGTGAGGCCGGCCCGCTCGAGGCGGCGGGCGAACTCGCCCGGCGCCGGGTAGCGCGCTCGCCCCTCGGCCACCGCCGCCTCCACCTGGGCCGGGCTGGCGACGAGCCCGAGCCGCACCGCCTCCTGCCAGAGCAGCTCGTCGTCCACGAGCTGGTCCACGGCCTCCCGGCGGTACTGCCGGTAGGCGTCGGGGTGCCGGATGGCCTGGGCGTTCCGCCCCTTCTGCGAGAGGTACTCGGTGAGGTACCGGTCGACGCGCTCGTTCGTGATCCCCGCGCCGTTCACCCGCACCGCGTCCCCGGCGTGCTGGGCGATCGCGCCGCGTGGGAGCAGAGCGGCGAGCAGGACGGCGAGGAGGAGATCGCGCGACCTCATTCGAGCGGCCTCCAGGCCCCCACGGTCGTGAACGATCCGGCCGGGAGGTCCACCGCGACGATCCAGCCGCCGAGCGCCCCGACGCGCCGGTTGGGGCCGAAGGTGAGCGGGTGCAGGAGCCCGGTGGGGAAGTCGTAGAGTCCCTCCAGCGCGGCGACGAGCCGCTCGCGGGAGAGCTGCCGCCCGGTGCGCCGCAGCCCCTCGCGGAGAACGTCGAAGGCCACCGACGCCGAGACCTGGGAGGCGCGGTTGCGATCCGCGATCCCCGCCGCCGAGCGCAGGCGGGCGAGCTCCGCCGCCGCCTCGGGCGCCTCGTCGGCCGGGGTTCCCGGGAAGGCGAGGAGCATGCGGCCACCGAAGGAGGCGGGGGCGCGCGCCGCGGCCCGGGCGGCGAGCGTTCCCGAGGCGAGGAGCCAGGGGTGGTAGCCCGCCGCGTCGCACCCCTTCGCGAACGCCTCGAGCTCCGCATCGCTTCCCAGGAAGACGACCGCCTTCACTCCCTGGCCGGCGAGCCGCCCCGGCAAGGCCGCGTCGGGCAGCGGGCCCGCCCAGGGGACGACGGCGAGCTCCGCCCCGCCCTTGCCGACCTGGGCCCGGGCGCCCCGCGCCGCGTCCGATGCCCGCGGCTCGTCGGGGTGGACCACGGCGACCTGGCCGGGCGGGAGCCCGAGGTCGCGGGTGGCGTGGGCGGCGAGCAGCCGCGCCTGCTCCCGCAGCCCCGCCTGCAGGTGGAACACCCACGGGTTCGCCGAGTCGGCCTGCCGGGCGAAGAGGGTGAACGGCCCGACGAGGGGGACCCGCTCCCGCTCCGCGAGCTCCGCCACGGCGTCCTCGGCCGAGGGGAAGAACCCGGAGAGGAGCGCGAAGACCCGGTCGTCCCGGATGAGCCGCTCCGCGGCCGCGAGGCCGTCCGCGCCGTCGGAGTCGAAGCCGCCCACCACGAGCTCGATCTTTCGCC
>JBAVCR010000276.1:0-4348 GCA_049586815.1 Anaeromyxobacteraceae bacterium | reverse complement strand
CGCCAGCGTGAGCGCGATGGCGCGGCCGATGCCGCGCCCTCCGCCGGTGACCAGCGCCACCCGTCCGTCGAGCCGCTCCATGTGCGCCTCCGGTCCCCGGGTCAGCCGGCCCCGGCGATGTGGTCGGACGCCCAGTGGGCGATCCCGAGGATGGACTCCATGGGGTTCACCCCGAGCGAGGTGGGGAAGACCGATCCGTCGGCCACCCACACGTTGTCGAGCCAGTGCACCTTGAGGCGCGAGTCGACCACGCTCTTCTCGGGATCCCGCCCCATGGCGCACCCGCCCATGGGGTGGGCGCTGAACACCGAGACGCGGAGCGGCTCCCAGGGGGCGCGGTCGAGCAGGCCCACGTCGGCCTCGCTGCGCATCACCACCGGGTTCTCGTGCATGGAGCGGACCTCGGAGGCGCCGGCCGCGAACTGGATGCGCGCCAGCGCCTTGTTCCCCTCCCGCAGGGCCTCCCAGACCTCGGGCCGGATCTCGTAGTCGACCTTCACGCGACCGTCGGAGCGGAGCGAGACCGTGCCGCCCTTCTCGTCGGGCAGGAACCCGTCCACCGAGAGCGCGATGAGCGCGTTCGTCCGCGGGAGGAGCGACATCTGCTCCTCGTGCACCATGCCGAAGCCGCCGAGCGCGGTGGCCGCCAGGACGGGGTGGATGGGGGCGGCCTCGAGGAAGAACGAGACCCGTCCCGGGCCCCGGTCGGAGAAGTGGTGGCAGGCGACCGACTGCGGTGCGCCGTAGAAGGGGTTGATGGGGCGGTTGAACTGGGCGGCGCTCCCCACCACCGGGTGCAGGAAGGTGCGCTGCCCGACGCGGCCGTTCGGGTCGTAGCCGCTCCGCAGCAGGATCTCCGGCGTGCCGATGGCGCCGGCGGCGAGCACCACCAGCCGGGGCCGGACCACGATCTTGCGGGAGGTCGGCCGGAACCCGGCGTCGAGCCCCACGGCGTGCACGGCCGAGATGCGCTTCCCGGTCTTCTCGAGCCGCACCACCCGGGCGCGGGCGAAGATGCGGGCGCCGGCCGCCACCGCGTCGGCCAGGTAGGTGAGGTCCATCGCGTTCTTCGCGCCCACCGGACAGCCCGTGCCGCAGTAGCCGAGCGACTGGCAGCCGGTGACGTTGCGCCGGGTCACCTCGCGCCCCCAGCCCAGCGCGCCGGCGCCGTCCCAGAGCACCCTGTTGTTCTCGTTCGCCGCCTCGATGGGCCAGGGGGCGATGGAGAGCCGCTTCTCCACGGCGTCGAAGTGCGGGGCCAGCGCCTGCTCGTCGAGCCCGGTCACGCCGAAGGCCTGCGCCCAGTGGCGGAGCACGCGGGGCGGGGTGCGGAAGCTCGTCGTCCAGTTCACGAGCGTGCCGCCGCCCACGCCGCGTCCCTGCAGGACCGTGATGGCGAGGTCGGAGGTCGCCCGCATCCCCCGCTCCTGGTAGAGCGTCGGGTAGGCCCAGGTCTCGTCCATCTTCATCTGCTCGGGCGGGAAGTGGCCCCCCTCCTCGAGCACCACCACCTTGAGGCCGCGGGCGGCCAGCCGGGCCGCCACCACCGCGCCGCCCGGGCCGGACCCCACCACGCAGACGTCGGGCCGCTCGTCGACGTCCTTCCTCAGGGAGGCCGCGTCGAGGATGCGCCCGGTGGGCTCGCTCACGGCTTCACCTCCGGGCCGGGGACGGCGGGGAGCAGCGGGCCCACCGTTCCACCGTCGGTGATGGTGCCGGGCACGAAGCGGTCCGCCGGATCCGATCGGTCGACCATCCCGCCGGTGGGCGGCGGGCCGGGATACCCGATGGCGGCCCATGTCTCCGGCGCGCCGTAGTAGCTCGAGTAGACGATCTTCTTCAGGGCGCGGTAGCCGGTGCGCCGCACGCGGTAGCGGGAGACCTGCCAGGCGCGGATGCGCGCCTCCTGCTGCTCGTCGGTCGAGGCGGTGAAGGTGCGCCACTGCCCGTCGAGGACGAAGCCCATGAGCGCGTTCTCGAAGAGGCCGACGAGCTGCTTCACCTCCTTCTGCCCCTCCGGGGGCATGAGGGCGACGAGGCCGTCGATGCGGCGGATCAGGTCGACGTCGGCCGGGGCCGGGAAGCCGGGCCGGGCGGGCAGGAGCCGGTCGGACAGCTCGAGGAAGACGGTGGCCTCCTCGGGCGAGAGCACCGTGAACGGCCCGCCCAGGGCGGGCGCGGAGCGCGTCCGCCGGGTGGCGAGGAAGGTGCCGCCGCCCACCGCCAGCAGCGCGGCGCCGAAGAGGCCGTACTTGAGGAAGCTGCGCCGGCCGTCGTTCTCCCCGGGCAGGAGGATGCGTTCCCGGCGGTATCGCGTGCGTCGCAGCATGTGGGATCGCAGCCTACCCAGGCTCCACGACACCTTCAACATCGCGGAAAATCGACCGATGAGCCCGGGCGGGAAGGAAGAAATCTTGCGGGACCAAGGCATAATCGGGCCGCACGACTCGATGCACGGGAAGGAGCAGTCCGGCGGGCCTCCATGGGGACGGAAAAACGAGCACATCCGAGATTCCCGCTCATCCTGGCGGTCGACTATCCCGGGGCGGCATCGACGGTACGCGACTACACCGAGAACCTCTCCGCCGGCGGCCTCTTCATCCGCACCGAGCGGGAATTCGAGGTGGGCGAGCGGCTCGCGCTGCTCCTCTCGTTCCCGGAGCTGCTCGAGCCCGCCGAGCTCGAGGTCGAGGTGGTGCGCATGCGCCCGGGCGGCTCGTCCCAGCCCCCGGGCGTCGCCGTCTGGGTTCCGCCCGACCGGGTCGAGGACCGGCATCGCCTGGAGCGGCTCTCGGCCGCCGCCGCGGCGCACGCCGAGGCCACGAGGCCCGGCTACCGCGTGCTCCTCGTGGAGGACAACTCGCTCGTCGCCGCCATGTACGCCTCGGCGCTGCGGCGGCTCGCCGCCAGCGAGGGGCTGGGCGGGCTCGCCGTCGACGTGGCGGTGGACGGCAACGAGGCCTTCGCGCGGCTGCTCGCCCAGCCGCCCATCGACCTCATCATCACCGACGTCTACATGCCCGTGATGACGGGGTTCGCGCTGGTGGAGAAGGTGCGGGCCGAGCCCCGGCTGCGCCACCTCCCCATCATCGTCATCTCGTCGGCCGGCGACGAGGAGCGGGAGCGGGTGAGCCGCCTCGGCGCCAACTTCTTCCTGCAGAAGCCCGTGAAGTACCAGGACATCGTCACCACCGTCCGCACCCTCATCCGTGCCGGCCCGCAGCCGGGGGCCCCCATGTCGGCCCGTCAAGTCCCACGGGAGGAGGAGCCCCGAACGCCCGTCGATCCCGGTCCGAGACCGGTTGACCCGGGAGCGCGGAAGGGGAGAAACTGAACATCGAGAGGGCCGGTCTCCCACCGGTCGAAGGACGCGAGGAAACTCCGTCCAGCATCTCGCCGAGGTCCGCCCCCCGTGGCGGACCTCTTCGTTTCCGAGGTAGGTTGCCGGCCATGGTCAACGTCCCCGCCCACATCACCGGCACCGTCGTCCGCGTCGAGAAGCGCCCCGGAGATTCCGTCACCGAGGGGGAAGCCATCGTCATCCTCGAGTCGATGAAGATGGAGATGCCGCTCGAGTCCCCCGTGAGCGGCAAGGTGAAGGAGATCCGGGTGAAGGAGGGACAGGCCGTCGCCGAGGGCGACGTCCTGGCCGTCGTCGAGTGAGCCTCTCCCCGGGCCGGATCCGGGTCGAGGACCGCGGCTTCGTCCGCGTCCTCACCATCGACAACCCGGGGAAGCGCAACGCCTTCGATTACGGCTCGCTCGCGGACCTCACCGCCGCCTGCGCCAGCGCCGCCGCCGACCGGGTCCGCTGCGTCGTCCTGCGCGGTGCGGGCGATCGGGCCTTCTCCTCGGGGTTCGACATCGACGCCATGGAGGGCGACGGCCCGGGCGGCGACCGGCCCGACCTCGCCACCGAGCGGGCCATGGAGGCGGTCGAGGCGGTTCCCTGCCCGACGGTGGCCTTCGTGAACGGGGCCGCATTCGGCGCGGGCTGCGAGCTCGCCGCCACCTGCGACCTGCGCATCGCCAGCCAGGGCGCCAAGCTGGGCATGCCGCCCGCCAAGCTCGGCGTGGTCTACGCCGCCGCCGGCATCCGGCGCTTCCTCGCGCTGGTCGGCCCGGCGCACGCCCGCGAGATGTTCTTCACCGGCCGGCCGGTCGACGCGCAGAAGGCGCTCACCATCGGGCTCGTCGACCGGGTGGCGCCGCCGGCCGACGCCGAGGCGGCCGTGCTGGCGCTCGCCGACGAGATCGCCGCCAACGCCCCCATCGCCGTGCAGGGCATGAAGCGCATCCTCCGCCTGCTCGAGTCCACCCACGAGCGGGGGCTCACCGAGGCGGAGCG
>JBAVCR010000275.1:0-2567 GCA_049586815.1 Anaeromyxobacteraceae bacterium | reverse complement strand
ACCGGGACCTGCGCGCGCCGTCGCCGTCGCCGGGGCGGAGCGTCTCGCTCCAGACGAAGCTCCTCATCTCCTACCTCATCCTGGGCGCCTTCCTGCTCGTGGCCATGCCGGTGGTCCGCGACCGGCTCCTCCACGACCAGCCCGTCACCGCGAACGTGGTGCTGCTCGCCCTCACGCTGGTGGCGGGTTACGCGCTCTCCACGGCGGTGCTCCGGGTGGCGCGCCTCGCGCGCCTCAAGTTCTCGGCGGTGGAGATCTCCGCCGGCGACCTCTCGAAGAGCGTGATCTCCGAGGAGCAGCGGGGCTTCCACGACGAGGTGGACGACCTCACCGAGTCGATCCGCACCATGCAGGAGAACCTGCGCGACCTCGTCTCCCGCATCCAGCGCACCGCCCAGTCGGTGGCCGAGAGCGCGAACGAGCTGCAGACCTCCGCCGAGGAGGTGAACGCCTCCACCGACGAGGTGGCGAGCTCGATGGCCAAGATCGCCCAGGGCGCCGAGGAGCAGTCGGGGCTCGTGGAGCGGACCTCCAAGGTCATCGGCGACATCGCCTCGTCCATCGAGCGGACGGCGCGCAGCGCCGAGGAGGCCGCCAAGGCCAGCGCCGACACCTCCTCGGGCGCCACCCAGTCGGGCGAGGCGGCACGGCTCGCCGCCGAGAAGGTGAAGAAGGTCTTCGCCCGCATCGAGGCGGCCAGCGAGCAGGTCTTCGCCTTCGGCGAGCGCACCCGCGAGATCACGCAGATCGTCGAGGTCATCACCACCATCTCGCAGCAGACGAACCTGCTCGCGCTGAACGCCACCATCGAGGCGGCCCGCGCCGGCGAGTACGGCCGCGGCTTCGCGGTGGTGGCCGAGGAGGTGCGCAAGCTGGCCGAGAACGCCGGGCGGTCCGCCGAGCAGATCTCGGCGGTGGCGGCCGACGTCTCGGCGCGCGCCTCGGGCGTGGTCCAGGCCATGCGCGACTCGGTCTCCGAGCTGGGCGAGGGGCGCGAGGACCTGAACGCCATCATGCGCTCCCTCGACGGCATCGCCGGGGCGGCCGCGGCCGGCGCCGACAAGGTGCGGGTCATCTCCGAGGCGGCCCGCGACCAGCTGCAGGGATCGGCGGACATGGTGCGGGCCATGGACGACATCTCCGACGTGGCCACCGGGAACGCCACCGCCACCGAGCAGGTGCGCAAGGTCATCGTCGAGCAGACCGCCTCGGTCTCGCAGATGGCGAGCGCGGCGCAGGAGCTGCTCAACCTCTCCCTCGAGCTGCAGACCGTCGTCTCCCGCTTCCGCCTCGACCGGTAGCCCCGTGGAGGCCGATCCCCGCCACGTGCTCTTCCGCGCCGGGGGCGAGCGCTTCGCGCTGCCGCTCGAGTCGGTCGGCGTGGTGGTCCCCCCGACGCCCCCCTTCTCCCGCGTCCCTCGCACGACCGCACCGGTGCTCGGCGCCATGGGGCTGCGCGGCCGGGTGGTCGCCGTGGTGGAGCTCGGGCCGCTCCTCGGGCTCGCGGGGCGTGCCGGCGGCTCCGGCACCGGCCAGGTCCTGGTGCTCGACCGGGAGCGGCGCGCGCTCGGCTTCCTCGTCGAGGAGGTGCTGGGGGTCGAGCCCCTCGGAGGCGCGGAGCGCCCGGGCGGCGGTCCCCCGGTGAAGGGCATCACCTCCCTCCGGGGCGCGCCGGTGACCCTCCTCGACCCCGACGCCCTGGCCGGCGCGGCGAAGCGCCTCTTCCGGGGGCGGCGCGAGGAGCCGCCCGCGAGGTAGGGGTGCGACCCACCCCCCGTTCCTTCCGCCGGACCGGGGCGGGTGGTACGTTGGGACCCGTATGAAGAAGGTGCTCATCGTCGACGACGCGGTTTTCATGCGGAACATGATCCGCGACATCTTCGCGAGCGGCGGGTTCGAGGTCGTGGGCGAGGCCGCCAACGGGCTCGAGGCGGTGGAGAAGTTCCGCGAGCTCCGGCCCGACCTCACCACCATGGACATCGTGATGCCCTTCAAGAGCGGCATCGAGGCCACCCGCGAGATCGTCAAGGCCGATCCGCGGGCGGTGGTGATCATGTGCAGCGCGCTCGGGCAGGAGGCGCTGGTGATGGAGGCCATCGAGGCCGGCGCCAGCGACTTCATCGTGAAGCCCTTCAAGTCCGAGGACGTCATCGCCGTCGTGAAGAAGGTCCTGGGCGAGGCCTGATCGGCCCCGGAGGGGTTGACCCAAGGTGAACTGGGACCTCTCGCGATACCTGGCGCTCTTCGTCTCCGAGTCGCGCGAGCACCTGGAGGCCCTCTCCCGCGACCTGGTGCGCCTGGAGCGCGCCGGGGGCGGCGGCGAGGACCTGGCCCCGGTGGTCGACGAGCTCTTCCGCCACGCCCACAGCCTGAAGGGGATGGCGGCGGCCATGCAGCAGGAGGGCATCGCCGCCGTGGCCCACCGGGCCGAGGACGTGATCGGGGCGGTGCGGACGCGCGGAGGCGCCCCGTCGCCGCAGGTGATCGACGTCCTGCTCGCCGCCACCGACGCCATCGCGGCGATGGTCGGGCAGGCGGGCGCGGGCGGGACGCCGCCCGCCGACGAG
>JBAVCR010000274.1:0-5568 GCA_049586815.1 Anaeromyxobacteraceae bacterium | reverse complement strand
CCACCGAGACGTGGTCGGGCAGCTCGCCGGACGGCGCGCCGCCCGGGAAGCCGTCCTCGCGGTAGGCGTCGGCGAGCCGGGCCATGAAGATCCCGCGCTTCGGGGTCTCGCCAGCCAGGTGGTGGCCGACGTAGGGGGCGCAGGCCGGGTCGAGGTCGAAGGTGGAGGAGTAGGCCTCCTCCATCTCGTGGGGCCGGGCCCTCTCGGCGCGGGAGACGAACGCGCCCAGGGTGGCCGCGGAGCGCCCCGAGAGCAGCGCGCGGCAGCGCCGCGCCGCCGGGGCCGGATCGGAGGTGGGGTAGGAGAGCAGCTCGGCGAAGGCCTCGAGCACCTGCGGCCGCGGGGTCGGGTCGGTCATGGTCACCTCCCGGGGGGCGGGCGCAGGTACGCGAACCCGGACGCGCTCTGCCGCTGCGGCTCGACGGTGGGCTCGGTGAGCCCCTCGCGCATCATGGGCGGGATGACGATCCGCTCGTCCATGCCGGCGAGCGACGTGAGCCGGTAGATGGCGTCGGCGTCCTCCGCGGAGAGCCGGGCCTCCGCCATGGCCCCGGCCACCGCGTCGGCGGGGAGGTCGCCCACCTGCCGCGCGCGCCGGTGCAGGCGGACCGCCATGAGCTTCCGGTAGGCGGCGGCCACGACCTGCTCGTTTCCCGCCGAGAAGAGGCTCGCCAGGTAGCGGAGCGGGAGGCGCGCCTTCTCGAGCGAGGTGAAGAAGGAGGGCGCCCCCTCGGCCGCGTCCTGCGCCATGGCCGGGAGCAGCGGCGGGACGTAGAAGAGCATGGGCAGCGTCCGGTACTCGGGGTGGAGCGGAAGCGCGATCTCCCATTCCTTCACGAACCGGTACACCGGGGAGCGGCGCGCCGACTCCACCACTGCCTCGGGGAGGCCGTTCCGCACCGCGGCCGCGGCCACGGACGGATCGAACGGGTCGAGGATCACGGCGCGCTGGGCGGCCACCAGCTCGGCGTCGGTCTTCCCGGCGGCCTCCAGGAGCCGATCGGCGTCGTAGAGCAGCACGCCCAGGTAGCGGATGCGCCCCACGCAGGTGTGGAAGCAGGCCGGGGCCTCCCCGGCCTCGAGCCGCGGGTAGCAGAGGATGCACTTCTCCGACTTTCCGGTCGACCAGTTGAAGTAGACCTTCTTGTACGGGCAGGCCGACACGCACATGCGCCAGCCGCGGCAGCCGTCCTGGTTCACGAGGACGATGCCGTCCTCGCCCCGCTTGTAGATGGCCCCCGACGGGCAGGCGGCGACGCAGGCCGCGTTCAGGCAGTGGTTGCAGATGCGGGGCAGGTAGAAGAAGACCATCCGCTCGATGCCCTGCAGCTCGGCCCGCTCGGCCGCGGAGAGCCCTTCCAGGTTCGGGTCCTGCGCGGCATAGACGTTCGAGCCGGAGAGGTCGTCGTCCCAGTTCGGGCCCGACGTGATCTCCATGGGCTTCCCGTCGATCAGGGAGATCGGGCGCGCGGTGGGCTGGTCCTTCCCGGCCGGTGCGGTGAAGAGGTCGTCGTACCGGTAGGTGAAGGGCTCGTAGTAATCGTCGAGCACCGGGAGGAGCGGGTTCGAGAAGATGCGCGACAGGCTGGCGATGCGCCCGCCCTGCCGGAGCTTCAGTGACTCCCCGTCCTTCCTCCACCCGCCCTGGTACTGCTCCTGGTCCTCCCAGGAGACCGGGTAGCCCGTGCCGGGCTTCGTCTCCACGTTGTTCCACCACGCGTATTCCATGCCGCGGCGATCGGTCCACTGGCTCTTGCAGGCCACGCTGCAGGTGTGGCAGCCGATGCACTTGTCGAGGTGGAAGACGGTCGCGATCTGCGAGCGCACGTTCATGGCTGTCCCCTCAGTACTGCGGTGCGCCCGCGAGCTTCCGCACGCGGATGAAGGTGTCCCGGTTGTTGCCGGTGGGCCCCCAGTAGTTGAGGGCGAAGGAGAACTGGCCGTAGCCGCCCAGCATGAGCGTGGGCTTCAAGCGCACCCGCGTCAGGCTGTTGTGACCGCCGGCCCGCTTGCCGCCCCGCTCCGGGCTCCTCGGCACGCCGATGGTCCGCTCCGGCGCGTGGTAGAGCAGGCACAGCCCGGACGGGATGCGCGCCGAGACCACGCAGCGCACCACCACCACGCCGTGGTCGTTCCAGGCCTCGACCCAGTCGTTGTCCTGGAGGCCGATCCTCGCGGCGTCCCGGTCGTTCATCCAGAGCGGATGGGTCCCGCGCGAGAGCGAGAGCATGCGCAGGTTGTCGCCGAAGGTGGAGTGGATTCCCCACTTGCCGTGGGGGGTGAGGTAGTTGAGCTGCAGGCTGTCGCCCGACGACCCGGAGGCCGAGAGGTCGGCCACCTGGTCGGCGGTGGGACGGGGCTTGTAGGTGGGGAGCGCCTCCCCGAAGGCGATGAAGCCCGGGTGGTCGAGGTAGAAGTGCTGCCGGCCGGTGAGCGTGCGCCAGGGCACGAGCCGCTCCACGTTGAGGCAGTAGGCCGAGTAGGTGCGGCCGCCGCCGGTGATGCCGGTCCAGCACGGGGAGTCGATGAGGCGACGGGGCTGCCGGGCCAGGTCGGAGAAGGTGGTCCGGACGTTGCGGCTGCCGGCCACGAGGTCGGTGAGGGGGAGCCCCACCTTCTTCTCCTCCGCGGCGTAGGCGCGGAAGGCCGACTCGCCGTTGGTCTCGGGGGCGAGGTGCAGGATGACGTTGGCCGCGTCCTTCGCCTGCGCGATGGACGGGTAGCGCGTCCCGCCCCACTCCTCGACCGGGCGGTCCCGCACCAGCTCGTCGTAGAGGTCGTCCACGGGCCAGGTGAGGCCGTGGGCGCCGATGCCGTTCGCCCGGACGGCAGGTCCAAAGGAGACGAAGCGGCGGTGCAGGTTCACGAAGTCCCGGTCCACGTAGGAGAGGGCCGGCATGGTCTTGCCGGGCTCGGGCGTGAACGAGCCGTCGGCCCAGTCCACGAGCTCCCGCTGGGCCATCTCGGCGGGAGTGTCGTGCATGAGGGGTCGGGTCACGATCTCCCGCACCGGCTCGGGCAGGTGCACCCGGGCGAGGTCGCTCACCTTCGCGGCGATGGACCTGAAGATGTCCCAGTCGCTCCGCGACTCCCAGCACGGCGGCACGGCCGCCTGCAGGGGGTGGATGTACGAGTGCATGTCGGTGGAGTTGAGGTCGTCCTTCTCGTACCAGGTGGCCGCCGGCAGGATGACGTCGGAGTAGAGCGCCGTCGTGTCCATCCGGAAGTTGAGGTCGACGACCAGGTCGAGCTTCCCCTTCGGGGCCGGCTCCCGCCAGGCCACGTCCTCCACCTCCCCCTTCGCCGTCTCCGGGGCGACCGTGTTGGAGTGGGTGCCCAGGTAGTGGCGCAGGAAGTACTCGTGCCCCTTGGCCGAAGACATGAGGGCGTTGCCGCGCCAGATGAACCAGAGCCGCGGCCAGTTCTCGGGAGCGTCGGGGTCGTCCACCGAGAAGCGGAGCTTCCTCGCCTGGAGCTGCTTCACCACCCAGGCGCTCACCTCGGCGTCGCTGGCGGCGCCGGCGGCCCTGGCCTCGCGGACCACCGCGTCGGGCGCGCGGTCGAATTGCGGGAAGAAGGGCAGCCAGCCCATGCGCACGGCGCGGGCCTGGTGATCCATGGTGTGGCGCCGGGCGAACGCGCTCGGGACGGGCAGCGGGTTCAGCGTCTCGTCCTCGCTGGCCCGCTCGTAGCGCCACTGGTCGGAGTGCACGTAGTGGAAGCTGGGGGCATTCTGGAGTCGCGGCGGCCCGGCCCAGTCGAGCGCGAAGGCGAGCGCCGACCAGGGCGCCACCGGCGCGAGCTTCTCCTGTCCCACGTAGTGGTTGAGCCCGCCGCCGTTCTTGCCCACGCAGCCGCAGAGGACGAGGCCGGCGATGGCGGCGCGGTAGGCGTGGTCGCTGTGGTACCACTGGTTCACGCCGGCGCCGATGATGACCGAGCACTTGCCCCCGGTCTTCTCGGCGGTGGTGGCCCACTCGCGGGCGAAGCGGATCACGTCGGCGGCGGAGACGCCGGTGAACTTCTCCTGCCAGGCAGGGGTGTAGGCGGCCCCGGCGTCGTCGTAGCCCGTGGGCCATGCGCCGGGGAGCCCGCGGGAGACGCCGTACTGCGCGAAGAGGAGGTCGTAGACCGTGGCCACCCGGACCGGGCCGCGCAGGGTCTCGACCGTGCGCACCGGGACGCCGCGGAGGGTGGCCTTGCCCGATGCGTACTCGTCGAAGCACACCTGCGCGACCTCGGCGCCGGATTCGAGGAGCGAGACCCGGGCGTCGATGTCGGCGCCGTCGAGCCCGTCCTTCATCTCGAGGTTCCACTGCCCCTTCTCGTGCTGCCAGCGGAAGCCGAGCGACCCGCGGGGCATGCGGGGGGCGGAGGCGGTCCCGTCCCAGACCAGGAACTTGAAGTCGCCGTTCTCGACGGCGCGGGTGCGCTCGACCTCGCTGGCGCGCAGCATGCGCCCGGGGCGCAGGCCGCCCGGTCCCTCGGCGAGCTCCACCAGGAAGGGCGCGTCGCTGTATCGGCGCACGTAGTCGAGGAAGTAGGGCGTCTTCCTCTCGTGGTGGAACTCCTCCAGGATGACGTGGTCGACCGCCAGCCAGAAGGCGGCGTCCTGGCCGGCGTGGATGGGGATCCACTGGTCGGCGTACTTCGAGGTCATGCTGAAGTCGGGGGAGAGCACCACCAGCTTGGCGCCGTCGTGCCGGGCCTCGGCGGCGAAGTGGACGTCGGGCGTGCGGGTCATGCCCAGGTTCGCGCCCATCGAGACGATGAACTTGGAGTGATACCAGTCGGCGCTCTCGGCCACGTCGGTCTGCTCGCCCCAGATCTCCGGCGAGGCGTTGGGGAGGTCGCAGTACCAGTCGTAGAAGGAGAGGTTCACGCCGCCGAGCAGCTGGAGGAAGCGCGAGCCGGCCGCGAAGGAGAGCATCGACATGGCCGGGATGGGGCTGAAGCCGATGATGCGGTCGGAGCCGTGCCGCTTCACGGTGTGGACCGTGGAGGCGGCGACCAGCTCCAGGACCTCGTCCCAGGAGCTGCGCCGCAGGCCGCCCTTGCCGCGGGCCTCCTGGTAGCTCCGGCGCTTCTCCGGGTCGTCGACGATGGAGGCCCAGGCCGCCACCGGGTCGGCGTGGACGCGCCGCGCCTCCCGCCACAGGTCCATGAGCACGCCGCGCAGGTACGGGTACTTCACCCGCAGCGGGCTGTAGAGGTACCAGGAGGTGGAGATGCCGCGCTGGCACCCGCGAGGCTCGTAGGCCGGGACGTCGCAGGAGATGCGGGGGTAGTCGGTGGCCTGGGTCTCGAGGGCCACCACCCCGTTCTTCACGTGGATGTTCCAGGAGCAGCCACCGGTGCAGTTCACGCCGTGCGTGCTGCGCACCAGCTTGTCGTGCTGGAAGCGGTTCCGGTAGAGCTCCTCCCAGCGCCGCTCGTCGGGATCGAAGACGTCCTTCACCCAGCTCATCGCGAACCTCCCTGGAGACGTGCGGCGCGGGCGAGCAGCCGCGCCCGGGACGGGGCCTTGCGGCGCCGCCAGGCGAGCGCGAGGCCGAGGAAGAGCAGGAG
>JBAVCR010000273.1:0-3693 GCA_049586815.1 Anaeromyxobacteraceae bacterium | reverse complement strand
GAGCTCGCCCCGGGGAACCCGCTCGCCCTCGCGGCGCTGGCCGCGCTCCTGCTCGAGGCGGGTCGGTCGGGGGAGGCGCTCCCCTACGCCCGCCAGGCCGTGCAGCTCGGACCCTTCAGCTCGGAGGTGCTCGACACCTATGCGTCGGTGACGGGCGACCTCGGCAACTGTCCCCAGGCGACCCTGGCCGCCCGGCGCGCGCTGGACGTCTTCCCGGACGAGGGGGAGCCGGCGGCGCGCGCCCGCCTGGAAGGGCACCTGGCCGCCCACCTGGCCCGCTGCGCGCCTCGGCCTCCCTGACCGGGACCGCCCCGGATCGGGTTTCGGGGACCGGCGGCCGGTGGGGTATAACCCCGCCACCATGCAACCCGTCCGCTACGGCCAGATGTTCATCCCCACGCTCAAGGAGGCCCCCGCCGACGCGCAGGTCGCCTCCCACCGCCTGCTCGTCCGCGCCGGGTTCATCCGGCAGCTGGGCGCCGGCATCTACGACCACCTCCCGCTGGCCCGGCGCTCCCTCGCCAAGGTCGAGCGGATCGTCCGCGAGGAGATGGACGCCATCGGCGGCCAGGAGTTCCACCTCCCGGCCCTCCACCCCGCCGAGATCTGGAAGGAGAGCGGCCGCTGGGAGGTCATGGGCGAGAACATGTTCCGCCTGAAGGACCGCAAGGGCGCCGACTACTGCCTCGGCATGACCCACGAGGAGATCTTCACGGCCATCGCCCGCGACGAGCTGCGCAGCTACCGGCAGCTCCCGCAGGTCTGGTACCAGATCCAGACCAAGTTCCGCGACGAGCCCCGCCCCAAGTCCGGGCTCCTGCGCGTGCGCCAGTTCACCATGAAGGACGCCTACTCCTTCGACGTGGACGCCGCCGGCCTCGACAAGAGCTACGACGACCAGCGCCGGGCCTACGAGCGGATCTTCACCCGCTGCGGCCTCGACTTCGTGGCCGTCCAGGCCCACTCCGGCGCCATGGGTGGCTCGGGCTCCCAGGAGTTCATGGTCCGGACCGACGCCGGCGAGGACGACGTCGCCGCCTGCCCGAAGTGCCGGTACGCCGCCAACACCGAGACCGCGCGGAGCCGCGGCCCCATCCGCCCGATCGACGCCGGCGAGCGGCTCGACGCCCCGCGGAAGTTCCCCACGCCGGGGGTCCGCACCATCGAGGCGCTCGAGAAGCCGCCGCACGGCCGGTCCGCCGCGCGCCAGCTGAAGACGCTCGTCTACGTGGCCGACGAGAAGCCGGTGCTGGCGGTGGTCCGCGGCGACGACGAGCTCGACGAGGCCAAGCTGCAGACCGCCACCGGCGCGAGCCAGGTCCGCCCGGCCCACCCGGAGGAGATCCGCCCGCTCCTCGGCGCCGACGCGGGCTCGCTCGGCGCGGTCGGGGTCCGGAACGCCCCCGTCCTCCTGGACGAGGCGCTCGCCGCCGCCGCCGGCATGGTGACCGGCGCCAACGAGAACGACGTCCACCTCGAGGGCGTCGACGTGAAGCGCGACCTCCCGGGGGCGCGCCTCGTGGACCTGCGCAAGGTGAAGGCGGGGGAGGGCTGCCCGAGGTGCGACGGCGCGCTCGAGCTCTTCAAGGCCCTCGAGGTCGGCCACATCTTCAAGCTCGGCACCAAGTACTCGGTGTCGATGAAGGCGAGCGTGCTGCTCGCCGACGGCAAGGAGACCCCCATCGTCATGGGGAGCTACGGCATCGGCGTGGAGCGCGTGATGGCCGCCGCGGTCGAGCTGCACCACGACCAGGACGGGATCATCTGGCCCTTCTCCATCGCCCCCTTCCACGCCACCGTCCTCCCGCTCGGCAAGGAGCCGGAGATCGTGCAGGCCGCCGCCGACGTGGCCGCTGCCCTCGGTCGGGCCGGGATGGAGGTGCTCCTCGACGACCGCGACGAGCGCGCCGGGGTGAAGTTCAAGGACGCCGACCTCGTCGGCATCCCGCTCCGCATCGCGGTGGGCAAGAAGGGGCTCGCCGACGGGAAGGTGGAGTGGAAGCTGCGACGCGGCAAGGAGGTCGAGCTCGTCCCGCTCGCCGACGTCGAATCGCGGGCGCGGGCCCTCCTCGCCGCCGAGGTGGAGTGACGGACGCGGTGCGCACCCGGATCTCCATCGGGCCGGAGGACCGGGTGGCGGTGCCGCGCCACCTGGCCGAGTCGCTCTCGCTCGCCGACGGCGACCCGGTGGAGATCCACGCCGTGGCCGGGGCGTTCGCCATGCTCCGCGCGGCAGGCGGCGCGGCCCCGGCGCCCTACCTGGCCGGGTCGCTGCGATCGCTCTCCGCGCCGGAAGCCTTCCACTTCCTCGCCACGTCGCTCAAGACCGGCACGCTGCTCCTCTCCTTCGGGGACTCCCGCCACGGCCCGCTCCCCGACGTGCCCGAGGGGCTGCGCCGCAAGACGGTGAGCTTCCGCGACGGTCAGGTCACCTTCGCCTCCTCGAGCGAGCGGTCCGATCGGCTGGGCGCCATCCTCTGGCGGAACGGCCTGGTGCCGGCCGCCGAGCTCGACCGCTGCAGCCGGATCGTCCAGGCGGGGCGCCCGCTCGGGCAGGTGCTCGTGGAGGAGGGGCTCCTCGATCCCGGGCAGCTCTACGGCGCGATGGGGCTCCAGGTCCGGGAGATCGTCCTCGGCGCCTTCCTCGACGACGACGGGGAGTTCGTCTTCGTGGAGGGGCGCTCCGACGAGCGCAACGCCGTCCGGCTCCCCGAGCGCACGCGCGACCTCCTGCTCGAGGGGATGCGGCGACGCGCGGAGGTGGAGGCCCTCTCCTGGGAGGTGCCCCCCGGGGGCGCCGTCGCCCGACGCCGGCCCGGTGGGGCGCCCCCGCCCGATGAGAAGGGAGCCCGCCTCCTCGACGCCATCGACGGCGTGCGCACCGTGCGGCAGTCGCTCGAGGAGTCCACGCTCGGCCTCTACGAGGGCTCGCGCGAGCTCCAGGCGCTCGTCCGGGGCGGGTGGATCGAGGCCGGCCCCGCGCCGGCGCCGTCCCCGCCGCCGCCCGCTCCCCCGGCGGTCCCCGCCGGAGGGCCGTTCGAGGCCTACGCGCGGATCATCCGGCACGTCCACGACGAGCTCTCCCGGGCGGCGCCCGACGCCGGGCGCCGGCTGGAGAGCTTCTTCGAGCGCATGCCCCCGGCGCGGCGCGCGGTCTTCGAGGGCGTGCGCATCGGCGCCGACGGCGACATCGACGTGGCGCAGCTGCTCCTCAACGTGGGGCAGGGCAAGGCCAGGCCGGGCCCGACGGAGCGGGCGCGGGCGCTCTCGGCGCTCGAGTCGTTCCTGGCCTTCGCGCTCTTCGAGGTGAAGAACTGCCTGCCGCCGGCCGAGGCCGACCGGGTCCTCGCCGAGGTGGGACGCATGCAGGGAGGGACGGCATGAGCCGGACCGGTCGGGAGCGCATCTGCGCGGCGGTCGACTTCCCCACCTGGGCCGAGGCCGAGCCCTTCGCCCGGGCGGTGGCGCCCGAGGTGGGGATGCTCAAGGTCGGGCTCGAGCTCTTCGCCGCCGAGGGGCCGCCCGCGGTCCGCGCCGCCGCGGCGCTGGGACGCCCCGTCTTCCTCGACCTGAAGCTCCACGACATCCCCAACACCGTGGAGGGCGCCGCACGCAGCGCCGCCGCGAGCGGGGCCGCGCTCCTCACGATCCACGCCGCGGGCGGCGACGAGATGGTGCGGGCGGCCGTGCGCG
>JBAVCR010000272.1:0-3906 GCA_049586815.1 Anaeromyxobacteraceae bacterium | reverse complement strand
CACCCGTCCCGGTAGCCAGCGCGGTCGCCCGGCCTACGGGCCGCAGCCGCCCGTGGCCGAGACCTGGAACGTCCACCGGAAGACCTGGACCTCGTACCCGGTGGCCGCCGTCCGGTTGGGGAGGGATCCGGGAGGCACCGGCGCCCCGACGGGCAGGAACCCGTTCGACACCGTCAGCTCCACGACGTGCACCCGGTCGTCGGAACCTTCGAAGTCCCAGGGAGCGAACGGGAAGGGATCGGGAAACCGCTGGTACTGGGTGGTGTCGGTGGGCGGAGGGATCGTCTGCACCTGGAGGGGGGTCCGGCGGAGCTGGTTGTTCGGGTCGTAGTCGACGAACCACCGCACCTCGACCGGCTCCTCCGCGTTCTCGTCGATGAGGGTCGCCGAGATCTGGAACTGGGAGCCGGGCGGGCAGGACGCCGCCGGCCCGTAGCGCGTGAGCGCGAGGCCGGGGCTGGCGCTCGTGGTGAGCACCCGTGGGGGCGTGATGGGAAGCCCGCCGTCGATCGAGCCCACGCCGGGCAGCGGCTGGGGGATGGGGCACCCGCCGAGCAGCGCGCCGCCCGCCAGCACGGCCGCGAAGAGCCCTCCCAGGTTCCGGTCGACCTTCCTCACGTCGTGCCTCCGTCGGGGCCGCCGTTCTCCGGCCCCGGGCGCCGCCCCGGGTCGAGCTTCTCCAGGTGGCGGAAGATGGTGCGCGGGTCCACGTCGAGATCCTTCGCGGTCTTGGTCCGGTTCCCGCCGTTCCGCTCCAGGACCTCGCTGATGTAGCGCTTCCGGAAGGCCTCGATGGCCTCGGCGAGCGGCAGCGCCGGCTCCAGGGCCTCTTGCCGGAGGTCGAGGTCCTCGGCGGTGACGAGCGGCCCGTCGGCGAGGACGGCGGCCTTCTTCACCCGGTTCTCGAGTTCCCGGATGTTCCCGGGCCAGCGGTACTTCCGGATGGCCGCCACGGCGCCGGGCGCGAAGCCCCGGGCCCGCGAGTCGAACTCCTCGGCGTACCGCTGCAGGAACCAGCGGGCGAGGACGGTGACGTCGTCCCCGCGGTCGCGCAGGGCGGGGAGCGGGATGGTGACCACGTGCAGGCGGTAGTAGAGGTCCTCGCGGAAGCGCCCCGTCCGGACCTCGTCCTCCAGGTTGCGGTTCGTGGCCGCGATCACGCGGATGTCCACCGGCTCGCCCCGCGAGTCGCCGACGCGCTGGACCACCCGCTCCTGGATGGCGCGCAGCAGCTTCACCTGGAGCGAGGGCGGCATCTCGCCGATCTCGTCCAGGAAGAGGGTCCCGCCGGACGCGGCCTGGAAGCGCCCGGCCCGGGTGGCGACCGCTCCGGTGAAGGCCCCCTTCACGTGGCCGAAGAGCTCGCTCTCGAGGAGCCCCTCGGGGATGGCGGCGCAGTTCACGGCGACGAAGGGGCCGGCGGACCGGGGCGAGCGCCGGTGGATCTCCCGGGCCACGAGCTCCTTGCCCGTGCCGGTCTCGCCCTGCACGAGGACCGTGACGTCGGTGGGCGCGACCTTCTCGATGCGCCGGTAGACCTCGCGCATGGCGGCGCCGGCGCCGACGAGCTCGCCGTAGCGGCGGTTCTCGATGGCCTCCCGGAGTTCCTCGTTCTCCCGGCGCAGGTCGCGCAGGAGCAGGGCGTTCTGCAGGAGCAGGGAGGCCTGGGAGGCGAAGACCGTGAGCGTCTCGAGGGAGCGGGCGTCGAAGAGGTTCCGCACGCTGTCGTTGCCGAGGTAGATGGCGCCGAAGACCTCGCCGCGCGCGGTGAGCGGGGCGCACATCACCGACTGCAGCCGGAGGTTCACGACGGAGGCCGAGCCGGACCACTCGGCGTCGTGGAGCGCGTCGGCGACGACGAGGGGCCTCCGGGTCTGGAGGACCTTCTGGACGATCGAGTCCGAGACGCGCGAGACGGCGTCCTCGACGTTCCCGGGCGTGACGTTCCGGGCCGCACGGACCACGGGGTCGCCGTCGGCGATCTCGATGACGAAGCCCTTCTCGGCCCGGGTGACCTCGAGGAGCGCGTCGAGGAGGGCGTCGAGCAGCGTGTCGAGCGACCCCGCCTCGAGGAGCCGCCGCGAGAAGCGGACGAGCGGGTCCTCCCGCGCCCCGGAGGGGGAGGGGGCGGCCGGCTCGGCCGGAGGCGAGAACACGAGCTCGTGGCGCCCGGCGCGGAGGACGTCGCCGGGGGCGAGCCGGGTCGTGGTCCGGCGCTTGCCGTTCACCGTGAGCTCGACCCCGGAGTGGGCGGCCACGGTGTGCGAGCCTCCGTCGACGAGGACGTGGAAGGCGGTGGCGGGGAGCCCGGGGTCGGCGATGTGCAGGTCGCTCGCCGGATCGCTCCCCACGGTGGTGATGCGCCGGGTGAGCTGGATCGCCCGCGTCGCTCCGCCTTCCCCCTTGAGCACGAGCTCCGCCACGCGGTTCTCCTAGAACGCCCAGGACAGCTTGACCGCGGCGCGACCGGGAGCGACCTCGGTCTCGATGCGCGGGACGTAGTGGATGAGGGAGTCGGCGACGCCGTAGGCGTAGACGCCCCAGAAGAGGCCGGCCGAGACGTACTTCACGATGGAGATGTTGTTGAGGAGGTTCCGGTCCGAGTCCGGGATGGGCGGGTTGCTGCAGTTCGTGGGGGTGCTCACCGAGCAGCGCCGGGAGGGGTCGGAGGCGATGGCGTTGTGGGCGAAGATCGCGCCCAGGTTGATGGCCCCGAAGACCACCTGGGAGACGGCGATGACGATGCCCTTCGTGGTGTCCCCGTTCTGGAACTGCCCCACGCCGAAGGGGAGGAAGTTGAGGAGGTAGACGTGCTCCACCACGACGATGACCTTCGACGGGGGCCCGCTCCGGATCTGCTCCTCGGCGAGGAGCCGTCGCCGCGCCTCGTCGGCGAGCCGCTCCTGCTCCTGGAGCTGCCGCTTCTGTTCCCGGAGCGGCGCAAGCTCGGGCTCCGCCTCGGCCCGGACCCTGTCGAAGAACTCGACGATGGGAGGAGGGACGAGGAACGGGTCGAGCGTCTGGTCGGGGTCGATGGACAGGAGGTGGATGAAGGCCTGCCGGGCCGCGGGCTTGTCGCCCAGCTGGAACTCGGCCATGCCGAGGATCCGGTAGGCCTCGACGGCCACCGACGCCGGCAGGTCGGGGTTCCGGGTCAGCATCTCGCGCACCGCGCCAGCGGCGTCGGCGTAGGCGCCGAACTCGTAGCGGTCGCGGGCCCGCTTCACGTCGGCTTCCGGGGTGGCGAGGGCGAGGACGAGCAGCAGGGCGATCATCGGCGCGGCTCCTCGGCCTGGACGGCGGGGACGGTGATCTCCTGGCCCGCGCGGATGCGCACCGTGGCGCTGGCGGCGCGCCGGCCGGGGGCCTCGAGCCGGAGGTCGCCCTCTCCCTCGTAGGGGCTCGGCGAATCGGCCGGGACGCGTACGCGGAAGGGCTCGCGCTGGGAGTCTCCCGCGGTCCCGAGCAGCTTCCCGTCGAGGAAGACGAGGGTCGCCGGGTCGCCGGTGACGAGCAGGCTGGCCGGGCGGGGGCTGAGCGGGACCTTGAGCTCGCCGAGCGCCTCCGCCTCCGACGCGTCGACCTCCCGCTCGTAGGGCTCGCAGCACGGGTGCTCGACGCGGAACCGGTGCGAGCCCGGGGGGAGGGAGAAGACGATGCGCTGCTGTCCGGCGGGCACCTCCACGCCGTCGAGCAGGGCACGCTGGGCATAGGGACGGACGTGCACGGTGAGCGGGGTCGTGGCGACGGGGTTGCGGACCGGCGCGGAGGGACGGGTGCTCTCCACGGGCGCGCGGGTTGCCGACGTGGTGCCCGCGGGCGGGGTCGCGCCCGCCGGGACCGGGGCGACGGCGGGAGGTGGTGGAGCCTCCGCGGTGACGCGGCCCACGTCGTCCAGACCTGGTC
>JBAVCR010000271.1:0-1988 GCA_049586815.1 Anaeromyxobacteraceae bacterium | reverse complement strand
GTCGACTGGGAGCGCGTGGCGCCCGAGGCCATCCAGGCCGACGTCATCGTGAACGCCACCACGGTGGGGCTCTCGAACCACGCCGGCGACCTGCCGGCGCTGGCCTGGCGCACCGGCCAGGTGGCGCTCGACTACGTCTACGGCGACACCGCCTTCGCGCGCTCGGCCCGCGGGAACGGCGCCCGCCTCGTCACCGGCGAGCAGGTCCTGGTGCGTCAGGGGGCGCTCGCCTTCCGGATCTGGCTCGGCCGCACCGCCCCGGAGGACGTCATGCACCGGGCCATCGAGAAGCACGGAGGACGATGACGATGGCGCTGCGCTACCTCACCGCCGGCGAATCGCACGGACCGGGCCTCTGCGCCATCGCCGAGGGCTTCCCGGCCGGCCTCTCGCTCGACCTCGCCCGGGTCGACGCCGAGCTGGCGCGCCGCCAGAGGGGCTACGGCCGCGGCGGGCGCATGGCCATCGAGACCGACCGGGCCCAGTTCCTCTCCGGCATCCGGGGTGGGGTGACGCTCGGCACGCCCATCGCCCTCGTGGTCTGGAACAAGGACCACGAGAACTGGAAGGACCTCATGTCGCCGGCGTCCCGCGGCGGCCCACGCTTCACCCGTCCGCGCCCCGGCCACGCCGACCTTCCCGGCGTGCTCAAGTACGGCTTCGACGACGCCCGCGACGCCCTCGAGCGGGCCAGCGCCCGCTCCACCACGACCACGGTCGCGCTCGGCGCGCTCGCCCGGCAACTCCTCGGCCGGTTCGGCATCGAGGTCTCCTCCCGGGTGGTCGCCATCGGGGAGCGGTCGGCGCGCGGGGAGGGGCCGCCCTCCGCCGAGGAGCGCGCCGCCATCGAGGCCTCCGACGTCCGCACCGCCGACCCCGAGCTGGCCACGGCCTGGCGCGCCATCGTCGACCGCGAGAAGGCACGCGGCGGCTCCATCGGCGGCGCCTTCGAGATCTGGGCCACCGGCCTCCCCCCCGGGCTCGGGACCTACGCCCACGCCGACAGGCGGCTCGACGGGCGGCTCGCCGGGGCGCTCTGCGCCATCCCGGCCATCCGGGCGGTCGAGCTCGGCGAGGGCACGCGGGTCGACCTCCCCGGGGACCGCTTCCACGACGCCATCCAGCACTCGCCGGATCGGGGCTTCCACCGCGCCACCAACCGGGCCGGCGGCATCGAGGGCGGCATGACGAACGGCGAGCCGCTCTGCGTGCGCGCCTTCATGAAGCCCATCCCCACCATGACCACGCCGCTCGGGACGGTCGACCTCGACACCCGCGAGCCGGCCATGGCCCGCTACGAGCGCAGCGACGTCTGCGCCGTCCCGGCGGCGTCGGTGGTGGGCGAGGCGGTGGTCTGCTGGGAGCTCGCCTGCGTCTTCCTCGAGAAGTTCGGCGGGGACGCGCTCGTCGACGTCGAGAAGGCGGTGGCGGCCTATGCGGCCCGGATCCGCTGAGACCCTCTCGCTCACCGGGATGATGGGCTCGGGCAAGAGCACCGTGGCGGCCGAGCTCGCGCGCCTCCTCGGCCGCCGCCTCGTCGACACCGACGCCGAGGTCGAGCGCCGCGCCGGGCGACCGGTGGCGGCCATCTTCGCGGAGCGGGGCGAGGGCGCCTTCCGGGCCATCGAGCGCGAGGTGGTGCGCGGGCTCTCCGGTCCCGTCGTGGTCGCGCTCGGCGGGGGCGCCTTCTGCGACCCGGACAGCGCGCTCCACCTCCTCCGGCAGGGGCCGGTGGTCTTCCTCGACGTCTCCCCGGCCGAGGCGGCGCGGCGCATCGGCGACGGCGCGGGGCGGCCGCTCGCAGGCGCGTGGGAGGAGCTCCTTCGCCGCCGGCTGCCCCTCTACCGGCGCGCGAGCCTGGTCGTCCCCGTCGACGGCCGGACGGCGGAGGCCGTGGCCCGGCGGGTGGCCGGCCTCCTCGGAGGCGCGCCGTGAGCGCCGTCCTCGAGGCCCGGCAGGAGGACGTCCGCTACCCGGTCGTGGTGGGT
>JBAVCR010000270.1:0-1769 GCA_049586815.1 Anaeromyxobacteraceae bacterium | reverse complement strand
AGCTCCCTCGACAACGTCCACCGTCGCATTCCCGACCTCCTGGCCCCGCCCACAGGCCAAGAGATCAAGAACGCTCGGGATTGTCGATCCCCCCGAACCCAGTCCCTAAGCTGATCGCGTCTCTAGGCGCGGGCCGCCCCCGGGCCTCTCCCGCCCGTCCTCCGGGCGTAGAATGGCGCCATGCGCGCCGTCCTGCCGGTGGCCCTCGTGGCCGTCCTCGCCGGCTGTGCGACCTCCCGCCCCGCCTTCCGGTGCGAGGCGCACGGCGGGCGTCCCTGGCGCGCCGTCACCACCGACTCCTTCGCGGTGGTGACCGACCTCGATCCCGAGGACGCCCGGGACCTGGCCCGGGAGCTCGACCTCATCCGCACCGGGGTGGCGTCCTCGCTCTTCCAGCGGCGCCATGACCCACCGGTGCGGGCCACCGTGATCGCCTTCCGGTCCACCGCCGACTACGAGGCCTTCGCCCCGCCGGGCTCGGCGGCCTACTACTCCCGGGGCGCCGCCGATCCGAAGATCGTGATGCCCGGCAAGCTGGGCATGGAGCAGCGGCGGGTGCTGGCCCACGAGATGGCGCACCACGTCTCCGCCTACGTGCTCCTGCGCCAGCCGCGCTGGTTCTCGGAGGGGCTCGCCACCTGGGCGGAGACGGTGGGGACGACGGCGGTCGGGATCCGCATGGTGACCGGGCCGGTGCCGCCGGGGCGGAGGATCCAGACCCGCCCCCAGCGCATCACCGTCCGGAAGCTCCTCGCCTGGGACGGCAGCCCCCCTCCCGAGGGGCTGGCCCCGTACTACGACGCCGCCTGGCTGCTCGTGCACTACCTCGTCAACCAGTACCCGGAGTCGCTGGCGGCCTACGAGGCGCGCCTCGCCGGTGCGGAGGACCCCGACGAGGCCTTCCGGGCCGCGTTCCCGCAGTGGGATCCGGCCATCCCGGGCCGGGCCGAGATCCTCGACGCCGAGCTCGACGACTGGGCGCGCAACGGGCGGCTCGACCCGCGACCGGTCCGCGTGGAGTCGGACCCACGGCTCACCGAGCAGCCCGTCAAGCCGGCCGAGGTCCACGCCATCCGCCTGCTCCTCTGGTCGGGCGGCGCGGTCCGGGAGGGGGACGAGGCGGCGCGGCGGGCCGAGCTCGACGAGGCGCTCGCCGAGGATCCGTACCATCCCGTGCTGCTCCGCATGCTGGCGCGGCAGGATGGGAGGGACCCGCTCCCGCTGGCGCGCGCGTCGGTGAAGGGGCGTCCGGGAGACCCGCGGGCCTGGTCCTTCCTGGCCGAGAACCTCCCCGCCGACGCGACCGCGGAGCGGGAGACCGCGCTGCGCCGGGCGGTCGAGCTCGCGCCCTCGAACCCGCTCGCGCTCTCGGCGCTGGCCGGGATGCTCCTCGAGGCGGGCCGGTCCGGGGAGGCGCTCCCCTACGCCCGGCAGGCCGTGCAGCTCGGACCCTTCAGCTCGGAGGTGCTCGACACCTACGCGTCGGTGGCCGGGGACCTGGGCAACTGTCCCCAGGCGATGCTGGCGGCCCGGCGCGCACTGGACGTCTTCCCGGACGAGGGCGACCCGGCCGTCCGGGCCCGCCTCGAGGGGCACCTGGCGGCCCACCTGGCCCGCTGCTCCTCGCCGCCTCCCTGACCGGGACCGCCCCGGATCGGGTTTCGGGGAGCGGCGGCCGGTGGGGTATAACCCCGCCACCATGCAACCCGTCCGCTACGGCCAGATGTTCATCCCCACGCTCAAGGAGGCCCCCGCCGACGCGCAGGTCG
>JBAVCR010000269.1:0-3927 GCA_049586815.1 Anaeromyxobacteraceae bacterium | reverse complement strand
GTGCGGGTCGGGGGTGACGTGGTGGAGCTCGGCAGCGGCTCGATCCGCCTTTGAAGGCGCACGCCCCAAGAGGGACGCGCGGGTCCGAAGTCACCGAGAGTGATTGATCCGCCCTCGATCGCATCCCCCGTTTGATGGCCCTGGCTTGGGTGGAAAACGCAAATTTTTCTCGCGTCATTACGCAAGGTTTACGTAATACCGTTCTCATCTGGAAAGCGGAAATTCGGCCTATCGATCCAAATTTTCTAAATCATTCTGATACCTTGCAACATGAGAATGTCCCTGGATGACGGTACGAGCGTTCACGCGCCAAAACGTCTATCAGGGAATGGCGAGCTGGACAAAAGACGTCCACTTCGCCACGGGAGGCCGGCGCAGCTTGGAACCGATACATCACACCCCGGGCGGGGACAGGCAGGTCGCGAACCTGTACCGGGAGCTCGGGCCCGCGGTCTACCGGCGCTGCCTCCGCCTCCTCGGCGACCGGGCCGCCGCCGAGGACGCCACCCAGGAGGTCTTCATGAAGCTCCTCCGGGACATGGGGCGGCTTCAGGACCGCAAGACGGTCCTTCCGTGGGTCTACCGCGTGGCCACGAACCACTGCCTGAACGTCCGCCGCGACGCCGCCAGGCGCGGCCCCGCCGCCGCCGCGGAAGACCTCGACCTCATGCCCGACCGGTACGGGGAGCGCCCCGACGCCTTTCCGGACCGGCAGCTCGCGCAGGCCGTCCTCTCCCGCTTCGACGAGCAGACCCAGGCCGTCGCAGTGGGCGCCCTCGTCGACGGGATGGAGCACGAGGAGATCTCCCGTGTGCTCGGGATCTCGACCCGCTCCGTCTCGAGGAAGCTCGGTCGCTTCCTGGAGAACGCGCGCCGGCACCTGGTCGCGAGCGGCGACGCGAGCCCGGCGACCCCGCGCTGAGGCTGGCCCTTCCCGGGGGCGCGGAACTCGCTAGAGTCTCGCCCATGGCCTCCCGCAGGAACCTCGGGTGATCCCGGTCCTCCTCATCGCCCTCGGTCTCGCCGCGGCGGCGTTCGCGCTCTCCCGCCTGAGCGGCCTCCGGGCCCTCGCGGTCGTCGCGGTGGTCGGGCTCGTGGCGCTGTCCGGCGTCTTCTGGTCGGTCCGGAACCGCGCTCCCGCCCTCGTGCTCCTCGCCGCGGCGTTCGGCGTGGTCCTCCTCGTCGCCGCGGCCCGTCGCTTCCCGCGCTTCACCGGCGTCGCGGTGGGCGCACTCGCCGGCCTGGCGCTCGGAGGGATCGTGTCGGCCGCGCTCCACGGGGTGGCCGCGCTGCTCGGGCACGAGGGGCACGCGCTCGGCGATCGGGTCGGGCCCGCCATCACGATGGGGCTGCCGCTCGCCGGGCTCGCCGCAGGCGCGCTCGCGGGCGCGCTCTTCCCGCGATTCCGCAAATAGTCCGAAGCCATTCCGCCTAGACCGAGGTGGTCTGTCGCGCCGGACCGACCTGGTCTATCTCGTTGCACCCGCATTGGACCCGTCCGAGGGCAGCGCCCTCCCGCGGGCTTCTCCTTGGAGGTGCAACAGATGTCCATCCGCTTCGCCAAGCCCGTCCCGTCCTCGCTCCTGATCGCCGCCGTGTTCCTCGCGGCGTGCGGCCAGACGACGTCGCCTCCCGCCCCCCAGGGAGTCGCGGTCCGCGTCGAGCCGCCCGCCGTCACCGTCGTTCCGGGCGGGTCGACCCGGTTCTCGGCGAGCGTCACCGGGACGGCGCTCACCTCGGTGGCCTGGAGCGTCCAGGAGGTGCCCTCCTGCGGGACCGTCACGCCCGACGGCGCGTACCTCGCCCCGGCTGCTCCGGCCACCTGCCACGTGCTGGCGACGAGCGCCGCCGACCCCGCGGTCGCGGCCATCGCGCTCGTGACCGTCTCCCCGGCTCCCGGCGTCCCGGGCGCCCTGACCCTCTCCCCCGCGACGGCGACGATCGACGCCTGCGGCCGCCAGGCCTTCACCGTGACCGGGGCCGCGGCCGCCGACGTCGCCTGGAGCGTCGAGGAGACCGGGGGAGGCACGGTGACCGACGGGGCCTACGTCGCGCCGTCGACTCCGGGGACCTACCACGTCGTCGCGTCGCTGCGTCCCGATCCGTCGAGGACGGCGCGGGCGACCGCCACGGTGGGTCCCGAGCGAATCGTCGCCGTGGCGGTGACACCGCCGAGCCCGGTCCTCGTTCCCGGCGGGACCCAGGCCTTCGGGGCCACGGTCACGACGACCTGCGGGAGCTTCGCGGCGCAGTGAACGACAAAGAAAAAGGCGGCGAGCCCCTGGGCTCGCCGCCGTGGACTGGTAGGCCCGGCCGGTATCGAACCGGCGACCCCTACCGTGTCAAGGTAGTGCTCTACCACTGAGCTACGGGCCTGGAATTCCTGGGAAGCGGGCCGTTTCTACCCGCTGACGGGAGGAGTGTCAACGTCCCGCGACGTCGTGCGCGCGCCTCACGAGGCGCATGCTCGCCAGGAACGAGGAACCGTACTGCACGGCGCTCGCCACCACGAGGGCGCAGGCGACGAGCCCGAGCGCCGTCACCCACGGACCCGTCCGGGAGAGCGGCGCGTCGTGGTAGTCGGCCACCAGCACCACGACGACGATGAGGGCGACGAGTGCGGTGGCGTACTTCCCGATCCGGGTGGGCCGGACCGGCACCGGCGCGTGCTGGACGCCGAGGACGACGGACCCCAGCGCGAGCAGCAGGTCGCGCCCGACGACGCAGGCCGCGAGCCACCACGGCACCTGCCCTCGGAGCGCCAGCGCGAGGAGCGCGCAGCCCATGAGGAGCTTGTCCGCCGCGGCGTCGAGGAAGGCGCCGAGCCGGGTCTGCTGCCGGAGCAGGCGGGCGGCGAGGCCGTCGAGCCCGTCGGTCGCCGCCGCCACCGCGAAGGCGATGAGCGCGCCGTCCTCGTCCCCCTTCAGGTAGAGGTGGAGGAAGACGGGGGCGAGGACGATCCTCGCGAGCGACAGCGCGTTCGGGACGTTGATCCAGCCGGGCACTGCCGCCACCTCCGCGGGTGGATCCTAGCAGGGCCGGAGCCGCGTCTGCATCACCAGCGGTCGCGAATCCCCCGCAGGGCCACGAAGGCGTCGTCGCCTCCCGCGCGCAGGAAGGGGTTCACGAGCACCTCCTCCCCGAGCTCGGTGGCCTCCGGCTCCACGCCTGCCGTCCGGGCGGCCCGCACGGCGGCGAGCCGGCCCGCCACGGCCTGGTTGCCGGGCTCGCGCGCCAGCACGAACGGCAGGTTGGCCTCGGCGTAGTCGTGGCCGGGGTGGACCTCCAGCCGGGGATCGAGGGCGGGGAACACGGTCCGGAAGGTGGCGGCCAGCCGGGCCGGGTCGCCGCCGTGCCGGCAGTTCCCGCAGCCCGCCCAGAAGAGCGTGTCCCCGGTGAGGAGCCGCCCGTTCCACTCCAGGAGGACCGAGCCCGGCGTATGCCCCGGCGCCGCATGGACCCGGAGGCGCAGGCGCCCGAGGGAGACCTCCCGGACGCCGTCGAGGTCGCGATCGGGGCGGAACCACGCGGCGTCGGCCCCGTGCCCGAGCACCTCGGCGGAGAGCTCCTCCCGCAACCGCGCCGAACCCCCGGAGTGGTCGGCGTGGCCGTGGGTGTGCACGATCCACCGCGGGTGAAGCCCGCGGCCGTGCGCCAGGTCGAGCGCGACCCCGGGATCGCCCGGGTCGACGAGCGCTGCGTCCCCACCCTCCTCGAGCAGGTAGACGTAGTTGTCCCTGCCGTAGCGGCGCCGTTCGAAGGTCACGCCTCCTCCGGCCAGTGGGAGAGCGCGACGCGGTTGCCCTCCGGATCCTGGAAGAAGAGGGAGAACGGGCTGCGCCGGGCGAACGCCACGCCGGCCGCGGCGAGCCGATGCTCCCAGGCCTCGCGCTCGGTCCGCGGGATGGCGAGCGCAACCACCTGCCA
>JBAVCR010000268.1:0-5967 GCA_049586815.1 Anaeromyxobacteraceae bacterium | reverse complement strand
CCGTCAACGCCTGACGGCGGCCCCCGACCGGTCCCTCGCGGCCCGCCGTGCCTCGCGCGCGGCGGGCCGCTCCCTTCCGGGCGCCTCCCCCGCCCTTCCCTCCGTGCGCACCCCGGAGGCACCCCGTGCCCGGGGCCCGGGCAGGACGCCCCGGGCTCCCCCGGACCGCCAGGGTTTTCCGTCCTCCGGCGTCGGCACGGGCGGTGCATTCACCTCCAGCGAACCCGGTTGCGCTTCGCGACCCGAGAACAGGGAGAACATCGATGAAGAAGCTCGTCCGCATCCTCGCCGCCTGCGCCCTCGCGCTCTCCGCGCAGACCGCCTGGGCGACCCCCTCCACGCTGTTCTGGACGCCGGCGACGACCTACATCCAGCCGTTCCTGCTCCCGCACCTCGGCATGGACGTCTACTTCAACGACAAGGCGATCTACCCCATCGACCTGGGCTTCACCATCGGCGTCCTCCCCTTCGAGAAGATCCAGGCCGAGGTCGGCTTCGACTTCTTCTTCCCGTACTGGGGACCCCAGAACGCCGTGTTCCTCTCGCCCGCCGGCGCCCTCCAGCTGAACGCCAAGGTGGGGACGCCCGAGGGATCCTTCGCCGAGTGGTCCCCCGGCATCTCGGGCGGCATCTACGGCGTGGGGCTGAACCAGGCCACCCAGTTCTCCATCCTGCACGCCGAGATCGGGAAGACCTTCTCCTTCGGCGCCCTGACGGTCGGCGGCTACTACGGCGCCGGCGGCGTCGGCGCACTCTGGAGCGACGTCGACGGCGCCCCGGTCACCCGCGGCGGCTTCATCGGCTCCTACATCACGCCGGACATCGTCCTCGACCTGAAGGGGATCTACAAGATCAACTTCTTCGCCGACGTCCAGACCGGCAACAACGCCTTCAGCGCCGCGGCGGGCGGCATCGGCGTCTACTTCACGCCGGCCATCGACCTGCTGACGGGCCCGGTCTTCTTCCTCAACAAGTACACCCAGCCGGGCCAGTCCACCTTCATGTGGACGGTCCAGCTGGACATCGACATCGATCTCGGCGCGGCGCCGAAGGCGCCCGAGCCGGCCAAGTCGTAGCCGAAGCGCGCGTGGGGCGCGGAGGGCGGTTCCGGGACGGCGGGTCCCGGGACCGCCTTCACCTTTTCCGGGGCCGGGGCCGCGATCAGATCCTGATCTGCGCGAGCACGGTGTCGAAGACCACGAACTCGAGCTTGTCCCGCTCCGCGGCGCCGAGCTGGCTGAAGGCGAAGGAGACCCGCACCGAGGCGGGCTGGGCCTGGGCGCCCACCACGCGGGCGCGCGCCATCACCAGCTCGGGCCCGGGGAGACGGAACTGGACCTTCACCTCCTCGTCGGTGGGCGGCGCCTTGGCGAGCAGTGCGGAGAATCCTCCGGCGGAGAGGTCCTGCGTCACCACGCGGACCCGGTCGACGCTCCACTCCAGGTCGGCCTGGAGGGCGCGGGCCACCCGCAGCACCTGGCGGGGAGCCTCTCCGGGGCGCAGCTGGGCGACCTGGGCGCCGAGGAGCGCGCGGGCCAGCTCGTCGCGCCCGGCGCGGTAGTCGGCCATGCCGTCGGCGCCGAGCGTCCCTCCCCGGGCCTGCTCGTGCTGCGACTTGAAGCGAACCAGCCACTCCTTGAGGCTCATGCGCACCCCCGGTGATGGGGCATGCTACCGCCAGCCGGCCGCCGGCGCCATCACGCGGCGTGCGCCGGGATCTCCAGGATGCGCCGCGCCTCGGCCGGGGTGGCGAGCTCGCGTCCCGCCTCCCGGACCATGCGCACCGCCGCCGACACCAGCTCGCCGTTGCCCCTCGCGAGCACGCCCTTCGAGAGGTAGAGGTTGTCCTCCAGCCCGACCCGGACGTGGCCGCCGAGCCGCAGCGCCAGCTCCGCCATGGGCATCTCGTAGCGCCCGATGCCGGCCACCGTCCAGTGCGCCGGCTCCGGCATTCCCCCGACGAGGAAGCGCAGGTTGCGCTCGGTGCCGGACATGCCTCCCGGCACGCCCAGCACGAACTGCACGTGGTAGGGCGCGGCGAGGTGCCCCTTGTCGAGGAGCCAGCGGAGGGTCTCGAGCATCCCGGCGTCGTAGATCTCGCACTCGGCGACGAGCCCGCGCTCCCGGA
The DNA here is from genome assembly GCA_049586815.1 of Anaeromyxobacteraceae bacterium. Taxonomy (GTDB): domain Bacteria; phylum Myxococcota; class Myxococcia; order Myxococcales; family Anaeromyxobacteraceae; genus CAIOAK01. Next base: position 3,839 of record JBAVCR010000268.1, on the reverse strand, counting down.
TGCGGGAGGCGATGCGCACGATGTCGGGGCGGGCGTTCACGAAGACGTCGTCGCCGAAGTTGAGGGTCCCCATGTTCAGGGTGGCCATCTCGGCGCCGTCGACGAGCGACCCGAGCCTCTCGTCGACGCTCATGCCCACCGCCCCGCCCGTGGAGCACTGGATGACCACGTCGGACCCGGCGGCGCGGATGCGGTCGACGATCTCCCGGAAGTGGCGGGCCTCCTGCGACGGGCGCCCGTCGGGGTGCCGCGCGTGGAGGTGGACCGCGGCGGCGCCCTCCCGCCAGGCCTCGAGCGCCGCCCGGGCGATCTCCTCGGGCGTGTAGGGAACGGCCGGGCTCTGCGCCCGGCTGACCTCGGCGCCCACCACGGCGCAGGTGACGATGGCCTTCTCTCCCATGGCTTCCCGCCCTTCAGCCGCGGACGCGGCGCTGCTTGTCCCTGGGCACGACGCAGGTCCCGGTGGCGCGGCAGACCACCACGGGCTCGGCGAGGACCTCGGCCGCGCTGTCGGAGAGATCGGGGCGCGGCACCACCACCTTGCGGGCCTCGAACCGCATGGCCCGGGAGGTCGATCCCACCCGGGTGATCTCCCCGGTCGCCTCGACGTAGTCCCCGGCGTGGACCGGGGCCAGGAACTCGACCTGGTCGTAGGCCCGGAAGAGACCCTCGTCCCCGTCGTGGCGGATGAGGAGCTCGGTGGCCACGTCGCCGAAGAGCTGCAGCATGCGGGCCCCGTCGACCAGGTTGCCGCCGTAGTGGGCGTCGGCCTGGGACAGACGCATGCGGATGAGGACGCCGTCAGCCATCGTTCACCTCCGGGAGCGCCTTTCCGGCCCGCTCCATGACCCTTCCCACCACGTAGTTCGCCACGTCGGACGGCTTCGTGCCCGGCCCGAAGCCCGCGTCGTAGCCCAGCTCGAGGGCGAGGCGGTGGTCGATGCGCGGGCCGCCGAGCAGCGCGATGGTGCGCTCCCGGATGCCGAGCCTCTTCAGCTCCTCCAGGAAGGCCCGGGCGTTCTCCTTGTGGACGTCGCGCTGGGTGACCACCTGCGACACGAGGACGGCGTCGGCGCCGGCGTCGCGGCAGGCCCGGGCCAGCGCCGCGTTCTCCACCTGGGAGCCCAGGTTGCGGGCGTCGAAGGCCGGGTAGCGCTCGAGCCCGTAGTCGCCGGCGAACCCCTTCATGTTCATGATGGCGTCGATCCCGACGGCGTGGGCGTCGGAGCCGGTGCAGGCCCCCAGGACGACGATGCGGCGCCCGAGCTCCCGGGTCACGAGGGCGTTCAGCTCGTCGAAGCCCCTCCTGGCGCCCTTCACCTCGGGCACGTCGATCCGCGAGAGGTCCACCGACGCGTCGGTGCGGCCGTAGACCACGAAGAAGGTGTAGCCGGAGGCGGCCTTCTCCATGGCCGCCACGTGCACCTGGGAGAGCCCCATCTTCCGGGCCACCTGGGTGGCGGCCTCGCGCGCGCGGGCGCCGGCCACGACCGGGAGGACGAAGGAGAGCTGCACCACCCCGTCGTCCCGGCGGTCCCCGTAGGGCCGGACGACCTCCGGGTGTCCCTGCTCGCGTTCTCGGCTCACGGGTTCCCTCCGAGCCGCGCCGTGGCGACGACCTGGCGCTGCACGTCGATGGTCTGGCGCGACACCGGGCTCTTCCCGGCCAGGAAGACGCGGTACTGCTCCCCCCCGTCGCAGGTGGCCCATGCCCAGCCGTGCCAGCCGCCCTGGTCGGCCTCCTGGGCCACGGCCTTCCTGCCGGCGAAGGTGGTGGGGTGGCGGCGCACTCCGGAGAGGGAGGTGGCGCCCTTCTCCAGCGCCTCCCCGGCTGCCGCCAGGCACTCGGCCGCCGGCGCCCGGGACGCCGTCGCCTTCACCTCGAGGAGCGCGTCGCCCCCCGGGGCCGCGAGCTTGACCGCCCGGGCGTTGCCCTCGGCGGACCAGGTGGACGGTGCGTCGAAGCGGAGCGCGGCCACCTCGTAGGTGCGGGAGCTGCCGTCGCCCGAGGGGCGGGACACCGGGCCGACCCGCGCGCAGGACGCCGCGAGGAGCGCCCCGGCGGCGACGACGGCCCGCCTCACTCCCTGCCCTCCAGCAGGTCGAGGAACGGGTTGAAGTAGCCGGGCGCCCGTTCCACCACGCCGGAGAGCCCCTTGCCTCCGTCCTCGCGCCGCGCCACGTCGCCGAAGCGGGCCTTCCCGATGGCGGCGAAGAGTCCCTCGTCGGCCACCTCCTCGAGGAGGTGCAGGGCCTTGCCGAGCGTCTCCCGGGCCCGCGACTCCACCATGCCGCCGGGGCGGAACTGGAGCTCGCCGCCCATCGACTTCCAGGCCCGGTACACGTAGTCGGCGCTCTTCAGGGCCACGTACCGGTCCATGAGGAAGGGGTTGTGCATGGCCTCGGTCATCATCCCGAGGAGCTGGATCGACTGCCCGGTGACGCGCCCAACCACGTCGGCCATCACGTCGTAGGCGTGGCTGAAGAAGATGTCCCCCTGCTTGTGTTTCGTGGGGGGCATGTACTTGATGGGGGCCTCCGGGAAGAGGGTCCGGACGAGGAGCGCCTGGGCCATCTCGCGGGCCATCGTGTCGTCGCGGTGCGGATCGATCTCGAAGCTGTGCCCGAGCCCGATGAGCCGGTCGGGGAGGCCGGCCCGGTGCGCGAAGGACTCGTTCACGAACTGGCTGGCGATCACGGTGTGGGCCGCCTCGTCGGCGTCCGCGGTGGTGATGTAGTTGTCCTCGCCGGTGTTGATGATCACCTGCGCGAACGCGGTGATGCGGCGGGAGAAGTACTGGTCGCACAGGGTCCGCTTCATGTTGATGTCGCGGAAGAGGATCCCGTACATGGCGTCGTTGAGCAGCATGTCGAGCCGCTCCCAGGCGGCCGCGTAGGCGATCTCGCCCATGCACAGCCCCGACGCGTAGTTGGTGAGCATCACGTAGCGGCGCAGCCGGCGCGACTCCTCGTCGAGCGCCTCGCGCATGATGCGGAAGTTCTCCTGGGTGGCGTAGGTGCCGCCGTACCCCTCGGTGGTCGCTCCGTGGGGGACGTAGTCGAGGAGCGACTGCGCCGTGGAACGGATCACCGCGATGATGTCGGCCCCGGCCTGCGCCGCGGCGCGGGCCTGCTCCACGTCGTCGTGGATGTTGCCGGTGGCCACGATGAGGTAGCGGTGGGGACGCTCCCCCATGCCCAGCTCGGCGCGGAGCGCGTCGCGCGCGGCCACCCGACGGCGAAGCTCGGCGGCGGAGGCCCGGACCTCTCCCCGGACCTCGTCGCGCAGCGCCGCGTCCTCTTCCGGGCGGAGCGGATCGGGCGAGGCGGGCAGCGCCGTGATCCGCTCCACCACCTGCATGGGGTCCCGCGCCCCCTGCCGGAGCGCCCAGCCGAACCAGAACGCCGCGCCCCGCCCGAGGAGCCCGCGCTCGTGGAGCGCGTCGACCATCAGGTTCACGAGCGGGATGCCGCGCGGCCCGGCGTCGTGGAAGCCGAGCTGCCGCAGCACGGTCCGCTCGATCGAGACCGTGGTGTGGCGCTCCACGAAGCCGATCACCTGTCCGCTCACCCGGTCGGCGAGGGCGCGGCAGCGGGCCACGGTGGCCGGATCGATGTGGAGGTCCGGAACCTCGCGCCCGTCGGGAAGTCGCATGGCAGCTTCCTACGACGAGCCGCCGACGCGGGCAACCCCACGCCCCCGGAGAACGCCGTCGCCGCCGCGGACCCGCACGACGTCGCAGCGGCTGGCCCCGCCCGCCGGGAACTCGACGCCGACGTACTCGCGCGAGGTTCCCCGCGCCCGCCCCGCCCCCACCCGCTCCACCACCACCTCGAGC
>JBAVCR010000267.1:0-1893 GCA_049586815.1 Anaeromyxobacteraceae bacterium | reverse complement strand
TCGCCGCCCTCCACGAGCGCGAGGTCGATGCGCCGGCGGACCGGGTCGGCCGCCATCACCTCCACCTCCACCTCGTCCCCGACGCGGTAGGCCCGGCCGCTGCGCTTCTCCACGAGGGCGTGGCCGTCCTTGTCGAGGGCGAAGCCGTCGCCCAGGTCCTCGGTCTTCACGAGCCCCTCGACCCACCAGCGTCGCATCTCCACGAAGAGGCCGAACTCCACCACCGCCGAGACCGTCCCTGGGCTGCGCTCCCCCACCCGGTCGGCCATGAACAGGGTGGAGTAGTAGGCGTTCACGTCCCGCTCGGACTTCATGGCCGCCCGTTCGCGGTCGGAGGCCACCATGGCGATGCGCTCCAGCTCGCCGGGGCGCGGCCGCCGGCCCGGTGACTCGCCGAGCGCGTCGCGCAGCAGGCGGTGCACCACGAGGTCGGGATACCGCCGGATGGGCGAGGTGAAGTGGAGGTAGTGCTCGGCCGCGAGGCCGTAGTGGCCGATGTTCTGGGGGCTGTAGACGGCCTGCATCATGGCCCGGAGCAGGAGCTGGTTCAGCGCCCTTTGCTGGGCGTGGCCGGCCAGGCGATCGAGCAGGTCGGCGAGCGCGAGGGGCCCCGCCCCCGCCTCGGGAACCTCGAAGCCCTGCGCGCGCGCCAGATCGAGGAAGGTCCGGAGCCGGTCCTCGTCGGGAAGGCCGTGGATCCGGTAGATGGTGGGCAGGTCCCGCTCGCCGAACCAGCGGGCCACCGCCTCGTTGGCCGCCAGCATGAACTCCTCGACGATGCGGTGGGCGCGGTTGCGGGGGCGCCGCTCGATGGCGAGCACCTTGCCGTCCTCGCCGAGGACGATCTTCGACTCGGGGAGGTCGAAGTCGATCGACCCGCGGCGGCGCCTCACCCCGCCCAGGATCTCCTGCAGCTCCCCCATGCGCACGAAGGCGTCCCGGAGGAATTCCCGGTGGGGAACGCGCTCGCCGTCGAGCACGCGGGCCACCTCGGTGTAGGTGCAGCGGGCCGCCGAACGCATGACCGCCGGGTAGACGTCGACCGCCCCCGGCGTGCCCGAGGCGTCGAAGCGCATGTCGGCGACCATGCAGAGCCGCTCCACCTCGGGGTTGAGCGAGCACACCCCGTTCGAGAGCCGCTCCGGCAGCATGGGCAGCACGGTGCCGGGGAAGTAGACGCTCGTCCCGCGCCGCAGGGCCTCGGCGTCGAGCGGGCGGCCGGGCCGGACGTAGTGGGAGACGTCGGCGATGGCCACCACGAGCCGGTAGCCGCGCCCCGGCAGCTTCTCGACGTACACGGCGTCGTCGAAGTCGCGGGCGTCCTCGCCGTCGATGGTGACGAGGGGCAGGCCGGTGAGGTCGCGCCGTCCGGCGCGGTCCTCGGGCCGGACCCGGTCGGGCGTCGCCTCGGCCTCCGCCACGACGTCGGACGGGAAGACGTCGGCGAAGCCATGCCCGTAGGCGGCCCGGAGGACCTCCACCGCCGGGGCCTGGGGGTTCGCGACCCGGTCGACCACCCGTCCGGCGAGCGGACCGGGCCCGGCGTCGAGCCAGACCTTGGCGAGATCGCCGTTCCGCACGAGCCGCGTCTCCCCGACCGGCACGTTGGGCGGGAGCTGGTCGTCGAGGGGCACGACGAAGCTGTCGGCGCCCCGCGCCGCGTAGGCGCCGAGGAGCATGCGGCGGCCGCGCTCGACCACCTCCACCACGCGCCCCTGGTCGCCGCGCCGGCCGACCACGATCTCGAAGCGGACCACGTCGCCGTCGACCGCCTTGCCGCCGTCGCCGGGGGCCACGAAGAGGTCCGGCCCCTGCCGGTCGAGGCGGGCCAGGAAGCCGAAGCCGTCGCGGTGGCGGGTATAGAGGGCGAGGAGCCCCTTGCCGGCCTGGGCC
>JBAVCR010000266.1:0-3085 GCA_049586815.1 Anaeromyxobacteraceae bacterium | reverse complement strand
GAGCCCTGGTTCCGCGCCGCCAGGGAGGGCCGTCCCGGGCGGAAGGCGGGCGCCGACGCCGCCGGGATCCCGACCTTCCTCGCCAGCGAGCCGGTGCGCGATGCGGCCGGGGCCGTCGTCGGCGTGGTGGTGGTCCGGCACCTCCTCGGCCCGGAATCGTTCGGCCCCGTCGGCATCGGGGACTCGTTCCTCGTGGCGGCGGACGGCCGGGTCCTCGTCACCGGCGCCGCGTCCTACCGCGAACGGAACCTCTGGGGCGCCGGCGCGGACGACGCCGGAAGCGGGGGCCCTCCCGTGCTCGACCGGCCGGTGGACGCGGTGAGCTGGGTCGTCGTCGAGGGGGCGCGCCACGTCGCGCTCCGGAAGCAGCTCCCGGGAACCGACCTGTCGATCGTGACCTGGAAGCGGTCGACCGCGCTCGGCTCGAGCCGGATCCTCGGGATCCTCGTCACCCTGCTCGTGGCCGTCGCCGTCGTCGTCGCCTTCGCGGTGCTGCGGCGCCAGCTCGACGCCGAGGCCGACCAGCTGCGCCGGAGGAAGGAGGCCGAGGGACGCGCCCGCGACGCCACCCGCCGCGCCGACACCGACGCCCTCACCGGAGTGGCCAACCGGCAGGCCTTCGACGAGGCCATCGGACGGGAGGTGGCGCGGGCACGACGGTTCCGCCAGCCGCTCGCCATCGTGCTCCTCGACCTCGATCACTTCAAGCAGGTGAACGACCGGCACGGCCACGCCGCGGGGGACCAGGTCCTCGTCGGGACCGCCCGCCTGCTCGCCGAGCGGGTCCGCGAATCGGACCTCGTGGCGCGATGGGGCGGGGAGGAGTTCGCCGTGGTCACGCCCATGACCGACGGCGCCGGCGCGGTGCGGCTCGCCGAGAAGCTCCGCGGGCGGCTCGAGGCCGAGCCGCAGGCAGGGTTCGGCCGGGTGACGGCCAGCTTCGGGGTCGCCGAGCTGCGCGCCGACGACACCGTGCAGACGATGCTCCGCCGCGCCGACGAGGCGCTCTACGCGGCCAAGGCCGCGGGGCGCAACCGGGTCCGCTGCGCCGAATCCTGGGTGGACGTGGAGGCGGTCTCGAACGCCGCCGCCGCCGAGTCCGCCTGCGGGCCGTCGGGCGGGAGCCTGCCCTGCATGGAGACCGGGCATCCGGTCATCGACGCCGAGCACCGCGAGCTCGCGGCCGCCATCGACGCCTTCGGGTTCGACGTCCGCGCCGGCGACGCCGTCGTGGTGCCGTCGACGCTGGCGGCGCTCGCCCAGGGGGTCGCCGACCACTTCGGGAACGAGGAGGCGATCATGCGCCGCCACGGCTACGCCGGCCGGCAGAGACACGAGGAGGCCCACCGGAGCTTCCTCGCCGACGTGGCGCGGCTCGAGGGCGAGCTCGCGCGCTCCGGGCTGACCCCCGCCTTCCGGCGCTGGGCGACGACGCGGCTCCCCGAGTGGTTCCGCTTCCACGTCCTCGCGCACGACGTCGCGCTCGGCAAGTTCCTCGCGGAGGTCCCCGCGGAGGCGCGGGCCACGCGCAGATCCCGGGAAGGAGTCGGAGCATGATCGGCAGGGTGCCCTTGACCACGGCGCAGTGCTTCCGGTCGGCGGAGCGGGTGGAGAGGCTGGCGCAGGAGCTCTACGCGGCGCTCTCCGAGGCGTTCGCGGCGCGCCCGGCGCTGCGCGACCTGTTCCGCCGGCTCTCCGCGGAGGAGGCGCAGCACGCGATGCGCATCCGGCTGCTGGAGAGGCACGGCGGAAAGGCCGCCTGGGCGCCCGAGACGGTGGGCACCCTCTGCGACGACCTCCGGGACATGGCCGATGAGGTCGCCGGGATGAAGGCGGAGTTCGGCCGGCCCGGAGGGCCCCCTCCGCCCGACGAGGTGCTGAAGCGCGTCGCCGCGATGGAGCGGAGCTTCGGAGCGCTCCACGCCGAGGAGCTGGCCCGCAGCGCCGAGCCCGACGTCCAGGCCCTCTTCGAGTCGCTCGCCCGCCAGGACGCGGCGCACCTGGCCCTCATCCGCAGGGAGCTCGGCGCGGCCGCGACCGTGGAGGCCTGACCCCGTCCCTACCGCCGCGGGCCCCGGAACAGGGCGAAGGCGCTCGTGTACCCGTGCAGGAAGGTCGACCGGCCGACCGGGCCGATCTCCCCGTTGCAGAAGAACCCCCCGAGCGCCGCCGGCCCGAGCTTCTCCTCGAAGAGCCCGGTGTCGTGGTCGGGCCGGCCGAAGAGCCCCGCACCCCGCCCCGTGCAGGAGAAGAGCAGCGCGCCATCGGGGCGCGGCGCGCCGGTCATGCGCCGGACCTCCAGCATGCGGGAAAGGTCCTCGGCGGCGGCGGCGGCGTCCCGCAGCACGAACTGCACCGCCTGCACGGGATGGAGCATCTCGCCCACCGCGATGGCCCCCGTCTCCGGGTCGGCCCCGGTGATGTTGCGCACGAGCAGCTCGCCCGGGTCGTACTCGACGCGCTCCTCGCGCATGTCGATCCCGAGGAAGAGCGAGTGGCGCATGAGCTCCCGGTCCCTCGGGCCCAGCCCCTCGTAGATCCCGGCCATCACCTCGAGCGGCTTGCCGCGATCGAGCTCGAGGAGCACGCCTCCGCGGCAGCGGGTGACGAGCATGGGGGGGCCGATGGGTCGGCACCCCTGGGCGATGACGGTGTCGACCTCGATCTCGCCCGTGAAGGCCACCACCACCGCCCCGCCGGCGTGGACCTCCCCGCCGAGCACGAGGCGGTGCTCCCCGGGCCCGTCCCCGCCGCTCACCAGCCCGCCGAACTTGGGCGCGCGCGGGTAGGCGCGGTCGAGACCGGTGATGAGCGCGTCGGCGTCGAACGTGAAGGGGTCGGAGAGCAGGAGGAACTTCGGGCGGGCGCGAGGGCCGGCCCCGGCGATGCGGTGCCAGTCGGCGGCGCCGGTATCCGGGTCGGGAAGGTCGCCCATCTCGAGGTGGAAGCCCCGGCAGGCGACGTCGGGGAGGACCGCGCCGGTGATCGAGAGCGCCGGCCCCTCCTCGGCCTCGCGCGCTCCGCCGATGACCCCGCGGCCGGTGCAGCCGGCGAGGAGGGCGCCGGGGTGGCGCGATCGGGCCAG